>JAUWOH010000379.1 GCA_030612225.1 Desulfobacteraceae bacterium | reverse complement strand
TACTTCTCGTTTTGTTCGGTTTTATCTCCCTTTTCAGGATCCCCATTCAACTGACCCCGAATGTGGATCTTCCGGAGATTTCTATTCAAACACGGTGGAGCGGTGCCAGTCCCCTGGAAGTTGAGCGTGAGATTGTCGATGTTCAGGAAGAACAGCTCAAGAATCTGGATGGACTCGAAGAGATAAACAGCGAGAGTCGTGACGGCAGTGCATATATCAAACTTATGTTTGAGATCGGTACGGATAATGATGAAGCCCTGCTGAGAGTATCGAATAAACTTGACCAGGTAAAAAAATATCCGGACAACATTGATAAGCCGATAATAAAGTCCGGGGGAAGGCACGACAATGCTTTTACATGGATGATCTTAAAAGGACTCGACGGATATAACGATGTATTGAAACAGGAATATGATTTTATTGATGAACATGTAAAACCTCGCCTTGAAAGGATTGCCGGCGTTGCATCCGTTAATATTTATGGTGGTCAGGAAAGGCAGGTCCAGGTCATTGTCGATTCGGACGCTTTAGCCGCAAGAAAGGTTACCATACCGGAACTTATGCGGGTTCTGGATATAGAGAATAAAAATATAAGCGCAGGGAATTTTGATGAAGGGAAACGTAGATATATTGCCCGTACAGTCGGTGAGTTTAACAGCGTTGAAGATGTTGCAAAAGTTATTATAAAAAGAATTAACCAAATCCCTGTAACCGTAGGAGACGTTGCAAAAGTTGTAATCGATTATGAGAATCCTGAGGTGGTTGTAAGGCACGAAGGTGTTCCCACCATCGTTATGAATGCTGTCAGGGAACCCGGTTCCAATATTCTTGTTGTAATGAATAAACTAAAAAAGGCCCTTGAGGATTTAAATAACGGCATACTGAAGGAAAAAAGACTTGTAATAATTCAAGTTTATGATGAAACCGGCTATATCTACAGTGCCATCAACCTGGTCAGGAAAAATATTTTTATAGGGGGCACACTGGCAGTTATAGTGCTTCTTCTATTTCTAAGAAATTTTGCCAGCACCATCATCGTATCCATTGCAATACCTATTAGTGTGATAGGTACGTTTCTGGTTATGACCCTTTTCGGGCGGAATATCAATGTTGTCAGCCTGGCAGGTCTTTCCTTTGCTATAGGTATGGTGGTGGACAACTCCATTGTAGTGTTTGAAAATATCTTCCGCCACAGGGAGATGGGCAAAACCCGTGCAGAAGCGGCCTATGATGGTACAACAGAGGTGTGGGGTGCTGTTTTGGCGAGCACCCTGACGACTGTGGCGGTTTTTCTCCCAATCGTTTTTGTCCAGGAGGAAGCGGGCCAGCTTTTCCGTGATATAGCTATTGCTATCAGCAGTGCGGTTGTATTGAGCCTTATTATTTCAATTACGGCAATACCAACACTTTCAGCAAAGATCCTGGGAAAAGTAAAACAGAAATCTACGTTTAAGCAAAAGCGGATAAAAAAGGTTTACTCTTTTGCAAAATGGTTTGCAGATAGCATTGCAAAATTTATTTACTGGATGTGCGGTCGCGTATCAACCCGTGTCGGTATCGTTGTCCTTATGACATCTTTCGCAATTGCTTTTGCCTGGACTTTAGCTCCAAAGACCGAATACCTGCCTGAAGGAAACCGTGAGATGCTATTTGGTATCCTTTTGCCCCCGCCGGGTTACAATCTTGATGAGCTTGAAGCAATTGCAAAAAATATAGAAAAGGACATTCTTCCGTTGATTGAACATGAAGGGAAAAGTGAAACCGCACAAAAGCTTAATCTGCCCCCTGTAAAAAATTTTTTCTATGTTGCATTCGGCCAGCAGGTCTTTATGGGAATTGTTTCAAAGATCCAGGAAAGAACACGTGAACTGCTTCCTTATGTTTATAGTGTACTGAAAAAAATTCCCGGCATGATAGCAATTGTCCAGCAGCCGGGCCTCTTTTCCCGAGGGATAGGCAAGGGCAGGTCAATTGAAATAGAAATAAAAGGACCTGAGCTTACCAAACTGATAAGTCTTGGCAAACAAATATTCGGTATGTCTTCCCAGGCTCTTCCAGGTTCACAAATACGCCCGATACCTGGCTTGGATCTTGGAAACCCTGAGATGAGGATCATACCGAACCGTGACCGGTTAAGCCGCCTGGGCATGACCACATATGATCTTGGTTTAACGGTGAATGTACTGGTGGATGGGGCCAAGGCAAGCAATTACCGTCTTCATGGCAATGAGATAGATTTGGTTATAAAAAATAAAGAAGGGAAACTGGAGCGTACCCAGGACCTTGCGGAATTCCCCGTAATCGCTCCGTCAGGGGAGAAAGTGACATTGGGATCTTTGGCTGATATAAGCCTTCAAGAAGGTCCCACCACGATTAACCACATCGATTCACAGCGTGCAATTACTATTATGGTAATTCCACCCCGAAAAATACCTTTAGAGACCGCTATGGATATTATCAGGGACAAAGTTGTAAATCCCATTAAGGCAAGCGGAACCTTATCTAATCTTTACAGCTTAAAGATAGGCGGGACTGCCGATGACTTAACAAGAACAAAACAGGCCCTTATGTGGAATTTCATCCTGGCAATTGTGATTAGCTATCTGCTCATGTCAGCCCTTTTTGAAAATTTTTTCTATCCTTTGATCATTATGTTCAGTGTACCCCTGGCTGCTGCAGGCGGATTTATCGGCCTGTTTTTAGTAAATTTTCGTACTTATCAGCCCCTTGATATCATTACCATGCTGGGATTTATTATTCTTGTAGGTATTGTGGTTAACAACGCCATACTAATCGTTTATCAAACCTTAAATAATATTCGTGAAGGAAAAATGGACCCGCGTGATGCAATAGTTGAATCAGTACGCACCAGGATCAGGCCGATTTACATGAGCAGCATTACAACAGTGTGTGCAATGCTTCCTCTGGTTCTGTCACCTGGCGCAGGTTCTGAGTTTTACAGGGGGCTTGGTAGTGTAATAGTAGGAGGCCTTTTAGCTTCAACGGTTTTTACGATATTTTTGATTCCCGCCCTTCTAAGCCTTGCTTTTGATGCAGTAAAGGGCATTAGAAAATATTTATAATGTTGTAAACGTTGAACGGTAAACTATGAATCAAAATGAAAAAATGAACGTCCAACATCGAACATCGAATTACTGTACACCTTCGGTGTTTCAATTATATAATTGAATGGAGCGAAGCGATATCCTTATTCGACGTTCGATGTTGAGCGTTCGATGTTCGATGTTCAAATTGTTGCATCTGAAATTTCGACCGAGCTTTCATAACACCTCGAAAATACACACACAGGTCAGGAGATCTGAATTTCAACGTTCCGCAAACGCTTACTAAAAGCTCATAAAAACAGTACAAAAAGAAAGTACGAAGCTTGAATATTTTAAATTCGCCAAATAATAAGTGCCTTCCCCCTGAAATCCTCGCGCCTGCAGGAAACAGGGCATCTTTTCTGGCAGCTCTGGCAGCTGGTGCTGATGCTGTTTATTGCGGAATGAAACATTTTTCAGCCCGCATGATGGCAAAAAATTTCAGCCTGGAGGAATTTGCCTCT
>JAUWOH010000249.1 GCA_030612225.1 Desulfobacteraceae bacterium | reverse complement strand
ATCCCAAGGATATACCACTCTCTTTTACTCACAAGCATGTCTTTAAACGAATATTAATCGTTGCGGCCGGTCCTTTCTTTAATTTTCTCCTGGCAGCGGTAATATTTTTTGTAATATTTCAAATATACGGTGTCCCTGTATTAAAGCCCTCCATCGGTTCTGTTCTGGACGGAAAACCCGCACAAAAAGCCGGACTTATGAAAGGAGATGTGATTGTTGCCATTGATGGTACCCGCGTTGAACAGTGGGAGGAGATGGCTAATCTGATTGCGCTAAGTGATGGCAGGAAAATTAAAGTGACGGTGCGTCGCGGAGAATCTGAGTTTGATGTATCTATTGTACCTGAACTTAAAATCGACAAGATATTTGGCGCAGAGATAAAAAGTTATATCATAGGGATAGGAAGCGGAAGCGATGGATTTGTAAAAAAGCTGAATCCTTTTCAAGCCTTTTCAGAGAGCATAAGCGAAACATGGAAGTGGACAAAAAGGACTGTAACAAGTCTTGCCAGGTTGATTAAAGGTACAGAGTCAGTAAAAACCATAGGCGGCCCGATACTAATTGCACAGATGGCCGGTCATTATGCAAAGCAAGGAGCAGCCAGCCTATCGTATTTTATTGCGATTATAAGCATCACCCTTGCTATAATCAACTTCCTACCGATACCTGTTCTGGACGGGGGACATTTGCTTTTCTTCTTTATAGAAGCGGTAATAGGGCGTCCTGTAGGTGTAAAGGTGCGTGAAATGGCACAACAGGCGGGAATGTTCTTACTGATAATGCTTATGATATTTGTTTTTTATAACGATATTACTCGTATATTTTTTAACTGATATAAAAGAAGTGACTAAAGTGAGCTAAAGTGACTAAAGTGAACTAAAGTTAAGGTATTCTATCTATTTTTAATATGGCCGCGCGAAGCGCACCTGAACTTTAGGCACTTTAGTCACTTTAGGCATTTTAGCTCACTTATAAAGTGAAGATCATGCCACACCGACTTGAAATAGCACTTAAACCCGGACTTTTTGATGCAGAAGGTGAATCAATTCGTGTAAAAGCCAAAGACTATTTTGGACTTACGATTGATGCGGTTCGTACTATCAGTGTTGTTACCATTGATATAAATCTTTCTGCTGATCAACTTAAAACCATACAGCATGAAATTTTTACAAATCCTGTAACTGAAGTTTCATCTTTTGAGCCCCTTGATATTGATTTTGACTGGACCATCTGGGTCGGGTACAGACCCGGAGTAAGGGATAACCCGGGGAGTACGGCTTTAGAGGCAATTGAGGATATCCTGGGAATAAAGCTGGAAAAAGATGAAGCGGTCTATACGTCAAGGCGATATTGTGTCAAGGGAAATAGCCTTACCGACAAAGACGCAGATACAATTGCCGGTGAAATTTTAGCCAATGACATAATCCAGCAGGTAAAAATTTTTGCAAAGGACGGATGGGACTCTAAAGCAGGTATCGGTTATATAATACCTAAAGTCAAACTTGATCATACACCCACGGTTGTTTCTATTTCCATTGACAGCAATGCCTCCCTTCAAAAGGTTAGTGATGAGCGGAACCTTGCTTTAAACCCGAATGATATTCCAACAATAAGGGCCTATTTTCTGGACAAAGATGTCCGGGCCGCAAGAAAAAAGGTAGGCCTGTCAGATCCTACCGATATAGAACTTGAATATATTTCCCAGGCAAGAAGCGATCATTGCAACCATAATACATTCAGAGGATTATTTAACTTTTCCGATGTTGAGACCGGAAAGAAAGAAATTATAGATAATCTTTTCAAAACCTGTATTGAGTCTCCAACACTTAAATTAAAAGAGAAAAAAGACTGGGTAATTTCGGTATTATGGGATAACGCAGGAGCCGGGAGATTTGACAGGGAAAATTATTATGTAATTACAGGAGAGACCCATAATTCTCCGTCCAACATGGAAGCTTACGGCGGTGCCATTACAGGGATTGTAGGCGTTTATCGTGATCCGTTGGGTACAGGCAAGGGCTCGAAACTTATAATGGGCAGTTTTGGTTATTGTGTCGGGCCAAGAGATTATGACGGTGATCTTAAACCACATCTTCATCCAAGACGCCTGCTTGACGGGGTTATAGAAGGGGTGCGTGACGGCGGTAATAAAAGCGGCATACCAACAACCTTTGGCCAGGTTCTTTTTCATTCGGGTTACCTTGGAAAATGTTTGGTATTTGTTACTGCTGTTGGAATAATGCCGGCACGGATCAAGGGGAATCCTGCTGAAAATAAACGGACATCTCCCGGCGATCTGATTATTATGTGCGGGGGAAGGGTAGGCAAGGACGGAATCCACGGAGTGACAGCCTCATCAGAAACCTTTTCAGAGAATACACCGGCAGGTCATGTCCAGATCGGGGATCCGTACACCCAGAAAAAAATGCATGACTTTATCCTGGAAGCACGGGATGAGGGTTTAATAAGCTTTATTACCGATAATGGTGGCGGAGGGTTATCGTCATCCATAGGTGAATCGGCAAGATTTTCAGGCGGATGCATAGTTGAGCTTGAAAAGGTTCCATTAAAATACGAAGGACTTGACCAGTGGGAGATCTGGGTTTCCGAATCACAGGAACGTATGACTGTAGCTGTAAAGCCACATGATATAGATCAATTCTTTAAGCTTTCGAAAAAGCATGCGGTTGAAAGCACGGTTATAGGCAAATATACGGATTCAGGAAAACTTCATATTAAATACTCAGACAAAACATGCGCTTATGTAAATATAGATCTGCTTGAATCAGGTTTTCCCCAGTGGAAGTTTGATGCCCAGTGGCAGCCTCCTGAAAAACGAGGTTTGTTTGAACCGGTGATAGGAGAACCTGTTGACTACGAGAATCTGCTAAAAGATCTTCTTTCACGTCCAAATATATCTTCAAAGGAGTGGATTTATCGGCAGTATGACCATGAAGTTCAGGGCTCAAGCGTGATTAAACCTCTATTGGGTAAAGGACGCGATGTAAATACTGATGCAGCGGTTATTCGCCCCATTCTCGATTCTAATAAAGGCCTTGTACTTGCCCAGGCACTTTTACCGACTTATTCATCAATAGACGCAGGTCATATGACAGGTTGCACTATTGATGAAGCGGTGCGCAGAATTATTGCCGTTGGAGGAGATTTGGACCATATAGGCGGTGTGGATAATTTTTGCTGGCCTAATATAAAATATGATCATAAAGATAATCCGGATGGAAAGCTAAAGGCAGCCCAGCTTGTAAGGTCATGCATGGCACTGCGGGATACATGCCTGGCATATGAAATACCACTTCTTTCAGGAAAGGACAGCATGTACGTTGATGGCCACCTTCCGGGCCGTTACGGACAGACCCATAAAGTCTCCGCCCTTGAGACCCTGCAATTTTCGTCAATATCAGTAATAAATGACATAAAAAAATGCGTTACCATGGATAGTAAGGTGTCTGGTGATCTTGTCTATATCCTGGGCATAACAGGCGATGAGCTTGGCGGGTCCGAATATTACGAGCACCTTGGATATACCGGTCTTAATGTTCCAAAGGTAAAGACTGAACAATTTAAAAAATTATACAAGGCACTCGCCCATGCAATAAACGAAGAACTTGTTGCATCGGCACACGGTATATACCACGGGGGGCTATGCGTTCATCTTGCAATGGTTGCCATGGGGGGGGATCTTGGAATGCACATTGACCTTGCCGGTGTGCCTGTAGAAAATGTTGATCGAAATGACACGATTTTGTTTTCAGAATCAGCCGGGAGATTTATCGTTACCATCGATCCTGAAAACCGTGAGTCTTTTGAAAAAATCTTAAAAGGGCGGATATTTACCTGTATAGGTACCGTAACCGATAAACAGGAATTTATTCTTAACGGGCTTGACGATAATGAAATTATTAATATTCCGGTTAAAGAACTTAAAGCTGCCTGGAAGAAGCCGTTTGGGGATTTGTAATAACAACCACTTAATCCCTCAACTGTTCAACCATTTGACGATGTTTGTAAAAGGAAAGAAACTCATTTGATATGTAAAAAATCTCCAGTTGCCTTACAACATTACACATGATAAACTACTTTCAACCACGACGAAATTTATGCATTGCATTGACCTTGTCCAGAGAGGTTCATTAACTATAATCATTTATGGAGGTAAGTTATGAATCTGCAGGCGATACTAACAGATATTCACGCGCTTGAAGAGGAGCTTTTAGTCTTCGAACGAAAGTATGGTATTCGTTCAGAGATCTTTTACGCGGCATATGTCAGTGGTGAAGAGCCGGAAGATGATAGTTGGGTATTAGACTTCGGCGAGTGGGCTAGCATTTACAGGACATGGCTTACACGTCAGGCAGACTATCGCAATGGAGTTCAACAAATTCAGCAAAAAGCGCCGAGTCTGGCAGGGCTGGTCCGAGTTGCCGCATGAACAACCCAATACGCACTTCAGAAGATAAACATCGAACATCGAACATCCAACATCGAATTTTGAATGGGAAAAGATGAAGAAACAAACTCAGAAGGACCCATAGATGTTAAAACTTATACAGCGTGTACCACTCATTAAAAAACCTGAACTATTAGATGATATTATAAAGGAAACAGAAGAATTAATTAAGATTTTTGTTACGAGTATCAAAACGTCTGAAAAGAAACATAAATAGTGTCTGAACGAAAAGTCATGTTCAGACAAATCCGAATATCGAATATCGAAATTAGAAACAAATTCGAATATCAAATGACAAAATTACCAAAACTAACCTATTGGAATTGCAATGTTTCTGTCATTGAAACATTCGTATTTTGGTCATTGTTTCGTATTTCGTGCTTCGTATTTCGAGTTTCTGAACGAAAACATAGATTTTCGTTCAGGCACTAAATAGATGTTAAATGTTCGGTATTGGATGTTTGTTTTTCATTCAACGTTGGACGTTCGATGTTCGATGTTCGATGTTCATCTTTCAAGACAACTTTGAGCTTATCGGAAGCTGAACAACTTCTAATAAAGATTATTATGAAACATTATAATACTGTAAACGTCCTCGTTCTGACCGGCTACGGTCTTAACTGCGACAATGAAACAGCCTATGCGTTTGAGCTTGCCGGCGCGCAGGTATCAAGAGTCCATATCAATTCTCTTGTTGACGGTTCCGTGGTTCTTGATGATTTTAAAATCATGGT
>JAUWOH010000283.1 GCA_030612225.1 Desulfobacteraceae bacterium | reverse complement strand
ATGAAGAAGTGCGAAGCCATCAACCTTGAACCTGGAACCCTGAACCTTATAACCCAGACCGACCTGGTGTCCAATTTATTTGCAATTTCCTGATATATCACGGTCTACGGTCATTTTTGTAATGTGAATTACGAGGTCTGTATGAAAGATAGAGCGACACGCGGCGCAAGCGCCTGCGCTGCGCGAGCGATTCAACAAATTTTCAATCTTCAATAATCAATAGACAATAAGGTTCCGACTTGTCCGGGTTGGGATCTGGTAAACTTTACTTAGCTTATATTTGGAGGCATTTATGGAATTTTTTAAGAACCTCACAGTACTATCGCTTGAACAGGCAACCGTTGCCCCATATCTCACATACAGACTGGCCCAGGACGGAATGAATGTCATAAGACTGGAGCATCCGGTATACGGAGATCCTAACCGTTTCATCGGCGAAAACGTCCTTGATGAAAAAAGGATGAACTCCTATTTTTTAACCATCAACTCCGGAAAAAAAGCATTAACCCTGAACCTGGCTGACCCCAAGGGTCAGGAGATATTCAAAAAACTGATTCAACAGCTCAAAGTCGATATTTTTGTGACCAACCAGTTGCCTAAAAATTATGAAAAACTTGGCATTGCTTATGAATTGATGAAAGAAATCAAACCGGATATCATCTGGCTGGGTCTTACCGGGTTTGGCCCGGATTCCAATGAGGGTGCCTATGATCCGATTTTGCAGGCAAGATCGGGCTTAATGGAACTTACCGGTGAAGCTGACGGAGAACCCCAGGTTCTGGGTATTCCCCTGCCGGACATGGGAACCAGCGAACACGGATACGGCCTTTTGATGAAAGCGCTCTTTAAACGGGCGGTCACAGGAGAAGGCACACGGATTGACCTGTCCATGTTTGAATCCACCGTATCCTGGCTGACCGTTCCCATTGCCCTTTCAAAGAGCTTTGGTGCGAATATTTCCAGACGCGGAAACACCCATGAATTTTTCAGCCCGGTATCGGTTTATAAAACCAGCAACGGGTTTGTCTACCTTGCCGTGGGTAATGATCGTCAGTGGGAATCCGTAGTATCGCAGGATATGTTCAAGTCTCTTGCAAAAGAAGAGTATAAAAAGAACAAAGGCAGGATTACAGATGTGATAAATCTGAACAAGGCCATTAATGCTATCACGGAAAAGCACACTTCTGAAGAACTCATTGAGTTGTTTAACTCTATTACCGTGCCCATCTCAAAGATCAAGAACGTAAATGAAGTGGTGGAAGATCCATTGGTCGCAAGACGGATCCTTACATGTAAAGACCCAAAGACCGGCACAAAAGTAACCCTTGCTCCGCCGCCCAATATGACACCCTTTCTGGAAGAATGTGACCAAAAACTTTCCTTTCCTCCCAGATTTGGAGAACAGAATCAGGAAATATACGGTAATCTCTTAGGGTATGACGAGGCCACTCTTTCAGAGTTTAAGGAAAAAGGTATTATTTAATGAAGTTGGATAACAGCTTTAAGGAAAGAAATTCCTTAGGCCATGATGTATTTGAATATTTGAAAAACGCCATTATTGACCAGACCATTGAGCCGGGTTCAAGGCTTGTGGAAAGCAAAATTGCCGACATGCTGGGTATCAGCAGGACACCGTTGCGCGAGGCCTTGCACAAGCTTGAAAGAGAAGACTGGATTGAAAAAATCCCGTCAGGCGGATTTAAGGTGGTCACCCTGACAAGTGATGACATTGAGCAGACCTTTGGTATCAGGAGTGTTCTTGAAGCATATGCAGCGCGGCTAGCTGCTGAAAATTACCAGGACAAGGATCTTGCTCCCTTAGAAAAAAAGATGAATGAATTTAAGAAGTGTCTCGAGACAAAAGACAGTGACAAACTTCATAAAATTAATACCCAATTCCATGATCTTCTCTACAGCCTGAGCAAAAGCCCGAAACTGATCAAAATGATCAACCAGCTTCGAGCCCAGATCTCAAGGTTCAGGCAGATTATCCTAAAGCAGGATGAGTATGCCCATAGGAGCAGTGAAGACCATTTCAAAATGCTTGACGCCATTAAAAATCGTGATGGCAAAAAGGTTGAACAACTTGTACGCCAACACATTATCAAAGGGAAAAACGCGGTTTTAAGCGAATTAAAACAAGAGGAAGAAGAAAGAAAGCGTGCCTGAAATCAAGGACATACTGGAAGGAAGCAAAATTGCAGGAGCAAGGATGATCCGTCTCATTGAAGACAGCGATCCATCGGCATTTGAGATGCTAAAGCTACTCTATCCCCATTCCGGCAATGCCTTTATCATCGGTATCACCGGTCCTCCCGGCGTGGGCAAATCCACCCTGATTGATGCACTGATCCTGGAATTTCGCAAACTTGACATTAAAATCGCCGTCATTGCTGTTGACCCCACAAGCCCTATTTCAGGCGGCGCCATTTTAGGAGACCGGCTGCGCATGCAGCGCCATGCAACAGATGAAAAAGTGTTTATCCGATCCATGGCATCGAGGGGCCAGAAAGGTGGCCTTTCACGAGCAACAAAAGATGCTGCCATTGTCCTGGATGCCATGGGATATGAAATTATCATTATTGAAACCGTGGGGGCCGGCCAGGGAGAATTTGAGGTCGCCACTATTGCCCATTCAACCGGGATTATCAATATCCCGGGAACAGGAGACGGCATCCAGACGGTAAAGGCCGGCATTCTTGAAACAGGGGATGTTTTTATTGTTAACAAAAGTGACAAACCTGATGCGGATGAGTTAGTACACCATCTTACAAGGATGATCAGCATGCGCAAGCCATTTAAAACAAACTTGGCTAAAACAAACTGGACAGCCAGAGTGCTGAAAACCATCGCTCGGGATGGAACCGGGGTTAAGGAACTTGCCGACACCTTTTTATCTCATTTTGATTTCATGAAAAAGAACAGTCTTCTTGACCAAAAAAGAAAAAAAATTGAAAAATCATATTTTACATCTCTCTTAAAGGATCTTATATTAAAAAAGGTACTTTTATTTGCGGAAACATCAGGAGAATACATGGAGGTTTTGAATAAAATTCAGTCCCGTGAAATGGATCCCCTGAGTGCTGCTGAACTTGTGGTTAATAATATCTGCGTTTTAAAGAGCAATAATTAAAGGAAGATGACTTATGAAAAACAAAAAGAAAATTCGGGTACTGATAGCAAAACCCGGCCTTGACGGTCATGACAAGGGAGCAAAGATTGTGGCCCTTGCCTTAAGGGATGCGGGTATGGAAGTGATCTATTCAGGACTCCACCAGACCCTTGAACAGATCACGCAGACTGCCATACAGGAAACCGTGGACGTAATCGGTTTAAGCATCATGTCCGGGGCACATCTGCCCATATCTGAAAAGCTCATTAACATGATGAAAGAACAGGGGCTCGATGATGTTAACCTGACCGTGGGCGGTGTCATTCCCCACCGGGATATTCCCAAACTCAAAGAAATGGGAGTAGCCGAAGTGTTTCCTGGTGGAACCTCTTTTGAGGACATTATTACCGGTATAAACAAGTTGTTTGAATAACATCAGACCTCGATATTTTGTTAAAAAGTATGCTATTTTTTTGGACAAAAGCAATGCGTTAATAATACATCAAGTTGCTTGTTACTGGTTTCTGGTTGCTTGTTACTGGTTTCTGGTTGCTCGTTGCTGGAAATAAACGAGTAACAAGCAACGAGCAACCAGTTTAAAGGTTTAGCATCATTTTTCAGTAAATTACGAAGTCTAAACATGGGTCATTTCCCAAACATGGAGAGGTAAAACAATGGGTGTTGCAAAATATACCAAAGATGAAAAAGGTGCTATAAAAGAGGTGACCTACCAGTCCGGCATAAAAGTAAAACCGGTCTATGGTCCCCAGGATCTTGAAAAGGCGGGATTTGAATATGAAAAAGATCTCGGAAGTCCAGGTGAATACCCCTTTACCCGCAGTCTTCATCCGCAAAGCTATCGAAGCCGTGCCTGGACTACGAGACAGTACACTGGATTCGGCACCCCGGAAGAGACCAACGAGCGGTTCAAGCTTATGATCGCAAACGGTCAGAACGGACTGAACGTGGCCTTTGATCTGCCCACCCAGATGGGTTATGACTCAGACCATCCCCTGGCTGAAGGTGAGGTCGGGCGTGTGGGCATGGCTATTGACTCACTTAAAGATTTTGAAACCGCTTTTGCCGGCATTCCCCTGGACCGGATCGGGTCCGGGTTGACCATCAATGCCGTAGCCACCATCATGATGGCCATGTATCAGGCAGTGGCAGAAAAATTCGGGTATTCCAAAGAGCAGATTTCCACCACCCCCCAGAATGATATTTTAAAGGAAATGATTGGCCGGGGTGCGTGGATTTTTCCTGTTGAGCACGGAGTGAGACTGGTAGGCGACAGCATTGAGTATGCCGTCAAGGAACTGCCAAGATCCAATCCTGTCAGCATCTGCGGATACCATATCCGTGAATCCGGGGCCACACCTGCCCAGGAAATCGCCTATGCATTCGAAATTGCCAAAGCTTATATTGACAATGTAGTTAAAAGGGGCATCAAACCTGAAGAATTTGTAGGACGGTTTTCCTTTAATTTTAATGTGTACGGCAATTTATGGGAACAGATTGCCAAATTCAGAGCAGCCAGGAAACTCTGGGCAAAGATGTTGAAAAATGAATATGGTGTTACGGAAAAGAAAAAACTCTTTTTAAGGGGGCTGTTTGG
>JAUWOH010000483.1 GCA_030612225.1 Desulfobacteraceae bacterium | reverse complement strand
CTCGCTGATGTTTATGCTGTAATTCAGGGCTTTAAAAGAATTAAAGTCGAAACGATAGAATCGATAGCCGTAAACCCTGATGACGTCTTTATATCACTTGAAGAAAATCGAAAAAGTGGAGAACTTGCGAAAAACGTGACATCATCTACAGTGTATTTTGAGGCGAGTCAGAAAATCCCAGGTCTTATTGATAGGGTGAATTCTGCCACTGGTAAGCGGCAGACAGGCCAGTTTCACAATGGAGAATTTAAGGTCCAGGAATGACTGTTTCAAAACAGTTATGGATATTAGCTGGCGGTAATGGGGCTGGCAAAACAACCTTTTATGAAAAGCTTTTGGCTCCCAAAGGTATCAGGCTTGTCAATGCTGATATGATTGCCAAAATAATCAACCCTAATAATCCGGAAAGCGTCAGTTATAAAGCGGCAAGCTTAGTTGACAAAATACGAGAGAAATTCCTTTACCAAGGCATTACATTTTGTTTTGAAACAGTATTTTCTCATGTGTCAAAAATAGATTTTGTTGCTAAAGCCAAGGCGAATAGCTATGAAATCATTCTTATCTATATCCATTTGGATACTTTGGAACTTAATGAGGCACGGGTTTATCAGCGTGTGACAGAAGGAGGCCACAATGTACCCGTTGCCAAGATACACAGCCGAATTCCTCGTACAATCAAGAATATAGCTAAAACATTGCCCTTGGTCAACGAAGCCAGACTCTTGAACAATTCCTCCCGAGACAATCCTTTTCAGCTGGTTGCAACAGTGAAACAGGGCGGAAGAAAATATGCAATTAATCCACTGCCCGAATGGGCTGAATACATTTTAAGTGACATACCTTAACTGTTGAAAATTTATAAGATTGGGCACGTATGGATTTTATATAACCTTCATCAATTCATCCATGGTAGTAATTCCTTCTTTCCCATTTACACGCTTTTATTGAAATATAAGGGGAATTAAAAAGTTATACATAAGCTATAGGGTTTTTTTAAAAAAAAAGGGCCGCAAATATTGTTTGCAACCCTTTAAATTTGATGACATTTGGTGCGCCCGGCAAGATTCGAACTTGCGGCCTACGGATTCGTAGTCCGGCGCTCTATCCAGGCTGAGCTACGGGCGCATGTAAAAATATATTGAATTTTTTCTGCTTCATAAGCTATAATGGTTCTTATGTCAATTACAAAACACATGAGCCAATTTCAAAACGTCCCATTTCGAAGTCTTGCGCTTATCTGTCCAATCTCTGCACCAGGCTCAAATTTTAATCCTCGAAATACTCAGTGTATTCCTCCGGTTAAAATTTTCGCCTTCCTTGACCTTGAACAAACTGAAACGTTTTGAAACAGGCTCACATAAAATTTATGCGTCCGGCACTTGAAGAGGCTAAAAAAGCTGGACAAAAAGATGAAGTTCCTGTAGGTGCTGTGGTCGTTACAGAAAAAGGAAAGATTCTTTCGTATGCACACAACCAGGTAATTGGCCTTTGCGACCCCACAGCACATGCTGAAATACTTGCAATACGCAAAGCTGCCTCAAAGGTTGAAAATTACAGGTTGTTAAACACAACCCTGTATGTTACGGTCGAACCTTGCATAATGTGCATGGGGGCGATTATTCACACTCGGATTTCAACTGTTGTTTTTGGTGCATTTGATCCAAAATGGGGTGCCGCCGGTTCTCTTTATAATTTTTCAGATGATACCCGGCTAAACCATCAACTTGAAATTGTACCCGGTGTTTGCGAGGATGAGTGCAGAACATTAATCCAGGATTTTTTTCGCTCGAAACGAAACTTAGTGCTATAATTCGTTAATGCGTTAACATATTTTATGTTGATTTCTTTCACCGCCCGTTTCACTCAAGACGCTGAGACCGCAGAGTTTAAAGTTTTTTTCCTTTGCCGTTGAGAGGACGGCAAAGGAAAATCAATCATCATGTATATCGCTACAACTATATGTTTTTATATCAAACTATTTTTTCCCGAAGGGATGAATCCTTTATTGCTTTCCGCGCTTTTATCCCGCTTTAG
>JAUWOH010000473.1 GCA_030612225.1 Desulfobacteraceae bacterium | reverse complement strand
GAACGAAGTAAAGGTAGATGACAATGCCGAGGCGAAATTTAAACCTTTTCTCGATGTTGTATTAAACAATTACAAGGATAAAATCGATTCAATTCACATTATCGGCAGCGCTTTGACCGAAGATTTCAATCCTAAGACTTCGGATATCAATTCCATCCTTGTTCTCAAAAGGTTTGATTTGAAATTCCTTGAAGATTTTGCGCCTCTTGGTAAGAAATTCGGTAAAAAACAGATTTCATCTCCCCTTATTATGACCTCTGAGTATGTCTTAAGTTCCCTTGATGTCTTCCCGATTGAATTTCTGACCATAAAGATCCTCCATAAAACCATTTTCGGGGAAGATATTTTCAATGATCTTAAAATCAAAAAATCCGACCTTAGATATCAGTGTGAAAGGGAACTGAAAATTAAATTAATCGGTATAAGGCAGGATTACCTTTCTTCTTCTGGAAGCAAAAAACTGATAGCAGACGGATTTATAAGTTCCTTTTCGGGCTATATCCCCCTTTTCAGAGGTTTAATTCTTCTTTTTGAGAAAGAGCCTCCCAAACAAAATAAAGAAGTCCTGACAACCTTGCAGGATGTGTCCGGCGTCAACACCGATGTATTCAAAATGGTATTGAAAGCAAAGAAGGAAAAAACAAAGCTCTCTATCGAAACTCTCAACACAATATTTGAAGACTACTATCAAGCCATCGAAAAACTGGGGCATATTACAGATGCAATTGAAAATTAAACCCGCGTTGATCATACTCATCCTGTGTTTGTTATTTCTGGCGCAACCCTTTTCACATGCTGACATCATTCCGGAAAAGCCGGAAAGCTATGTGGTGGACCTTGCAGACATAATTGATAATAGTTCCGAGTATAAACTTAATCAGTATCTTCGGGAACTTGAGCAAAAAACAACAGCTCAGCTTGTCATCCTGACCATTAAAAGCCTCGAAGGCGGATCTATCGAGGATTTTTCAATAACAATAGCTCACGATCGATGGAAACTCGGGCAAAAGGGAAAAGACAACGGTATTTTGCTTCTTATATCGCTTAAGGATAAAAAATACAGGATTGAAGTCGGATACGGTCTTGAAGGCGTCATACCCGACAGCCTGGCAGGAACCATAGGCCGCAGCTATCTCGTGCCATTTTTCAGCAAAGGAGAATATTCAAAAGGTGTATATGTCACAGCTCTTGCATTGGCCAATGAAATAGCTGCAGATTCCGGCGTAAAGATAACCGGAATGCCGAAAATAAAACGCTCCGTCCAACGCTCTGGCCAACGCACCGGCAAAGATCAACCTGTCAGCCTCATGGGCAAAATAATATTGCTGGTGTTTTTCGTGATTATGTTTATTCTTTTTATAAAGAATCCAAAGCTTTTTCTTATATTTTTCCTTTTATCTTCTATGGGTGGAAGGCGTGGCGCCTGGGGTGGCGGCGGCGGTTTCGGAGGTGGCGGTTTCGGTGGTGGCGGCGGCGGTTTCGGCGGTGGCGGCGCCTCAGGAGGCTGGTAGTTCTATATTTTTATGGAGGGCTTTATGTCAAAATCGTTAAAAACCATTCTTATAATTGTAGGTGTCGTTTTACTTGTTGGCATCCTTGTAATAGGAAGGCTTATCGGAGGTTACAATACAGTCATTGCCATGGATGAAAATGTCAAGGGCAAGTGGGCTCAGGTTGAAAACCAGCTCAAGCGGAGATATGACCTCATTCCGAATTTGATTGAAACGGTTAAAGGCTATGCAAAGCACGAAAAAGAACTGTTTGAAAATATTGCGGAAGCCAGGACAAAATACTTCCAGGCAAAAAGCGTAAAAGATAAAGTCGAAAGCGCAAATCGTCTTGAAGGCACACTCTCAAGACTTCTTTTTCTTCAAGAAAGATATCCGGACCTTAAAGCAAACCAGTCCTTTCTAAAGCTTCAGGACAGTCTCGAAGGCACTGAAAATAGAATTGCGGTTGAACGAAAGAGGTATAATGATGCGGTTCAGGGTTTAAACACATATATCCGAACATTTTTCGGAAGATTATATGCGGGATTTGCAGGGGTTTCTAAAGCTGAATATTATGAAATTCCAGAAGCTGAGAAGGCTGTGCCGAAAGTAAAATTTTGATGGCATCGTAAAAAGGTAGAGCTTTGCGATTCCACACTTCGTCATTCGAAATTTCTGTCCATAGATCACGTCTTTAGCGTGATTCGATATTCGATATTCAAATAGTTCTATCTGTGT
>JAUWOH010000346.1 GCA_030612225.1 Desulfobacteraceae bacterium | reverse complement strand
AGGCCTTCATCACTCACGCGGCGTTGCTGCGTCAGGGTTTCCCCCATTGCGCAAAATTCCTCACTGCTGCCTCCCGTAGGAGTCTGGACCGTGTGTCAGTTCCAGTGTGGCTGATCATCCTCTCAGACCAGCTAACCATCGTTGCCTTGGTAGGCCATTACCCTACCAACAAGCTAATGGTACGCGGGCTCATCTCCAAACAGCAGCTTACATGTAGAGGCCACTTTTGATCTCAAAACCTGACGATTTTGAGATATTATCCGGTATTAGCATCGCTTTCGCAATGTTATCCCCGATTCAGAGGTAGATTACCCACGCGTTACTCACCCGTACGCCACTTTACTATCTTTAGCAAGCTAAAGAGTTCTCGTACGACTTGCATGTGTTAAGCACGCCGCCAGCGTTCATTCTGAGCCAGGATCAAACTCTCCAATTAAACTTTTGCCGCTCCATTTCATCAAACAAACCGATAAAATAGAATACGGCGAATTAACTTTAGACCCGACTTAAAATTTCTGTCACTATTTAGTTTTCAAAGATCAAGAGATTATATTAAATGCAAAAAATCTCAAAATATAAATTTAAACAGGATTGCTCAAATACACTGCTCAAGCCTGCCTTGTCAACTGTTTTTTTAATCTTTTTTGAAAGAAGAATTCCTCCTTTAAAAAAAGAAAATAAGTATAATTAATTTTTATCTTTGTCAAGCTTTATTTTGCTATTTTATAATTTTTATTTTATGAAATCGTTTTTTTCCAGCTCTTAATACAATCGTCTCTTCTTCATCAAGATAATCATCATTAATCAGTTGGTCAAAAGATTTTACACGTTCGTCGTTAATATACGCACCGCCTTGCTGGATCAACCTTCTAGCGGCACTGCTGGATGATGTCAGCCCAACGGTATGGAACAGTTTAAAAGCCGGTATACCGGCTTTTAGTTCTATTTCATCGACATATGAATCGACTATATCAACCGTAGCGAAATCATCATTCACTGCCACGTCATCTTTTACCGATACTTGAAGATCCGTCTGCAATTCAGTATGTATCCGGCTTGAAGGCAATATGTCCCTTGAAATAGAACGAGCTCCAAAATGACTGGCGCTTTTCTGATATGCCTTTTCGGCCTTATCCTTCCCATGGGCTAGTAAGGTCGTTTCAAATGCTAAAACAATTTTGGCGCTATTTAAATCTGAACCATCTAATTTTCCTATATCCCTTATTTCTTCCATGGGCAAAAAGGTAAAAAGCGCCATAAAACGTTCTACATCCCTGTCATCTGTGTTTATCCAGTACTGATAATAATCATAAGAAGACGTCCTGTCCTCAGCGAGCCAGACAGCACCACTGGCTGTTTTTCCCATCTTTGCCCCGCCGCTCGTGGTAATCAAAGGAAAAGTTACACCGAATACAGTTTCCTGCCGCATCCTGCGAATAAGCTCAACCCCTGCTACAATGTTTCCCCATTGATCACTACCACCCATTTGCAGTCTGCAGTTATGGGTGTTATAAAGTTCTAGAAAGTCATAGGCTTGCAGCAACATATAATTAAATTCTATAAAATTTAAACCTTCATCAGATTCCAGACGTATTTTATAGCTTTCCGCTTTTATCATACGATTTACTGAAAAATGACGCCCAACATCTCTTAAAAACGGTATGTATTCCAATTTAGTAAGCCAGTCAGCATTATTGAGCATGAGGGCTCTATCATCACTAAAATCAATAAAACGGGATAGTTGTTTTTTTATACCCTGTTCATTCTCTTCCACCATCTCTGATGTAAGCAGTTGCCTCATCTCAGTCTTGCCGCTGGGGTCTCCGACAAGCCCCGTTCCTCCGCCAACAAGGGCGATAGGTCTATGCCCAAGCCTTTGCATATGAGCAAGCGACATAATTGGCACAAGACTGCCGATATGAAGACTGGAGGCTGTTGGATCAAAACCGATATAACAGGTAATCTGCTCTTTATCAGCATATCTACGCAATTCTTCATCGTGCGTCGTCTGTTCTATAAATCCTCGTTCAAGTAAGATATCGATAACATTCATAATATAATCCACCTAACCTTGACAAACCGTAGATAAATTATCAATCGTCTACTTATTCGCATACTCTACAGCCCTTGTTTCTCTTATAACCATTACCTTTATCTGTCCGGGAAAAGTCAATGATTCTTCTATTTTTTTTGCAACATCCCTGCTTAGCATGGTTGCATCTTCATCTGAAATAATACTGCTTTCAACAATAACACGAAGCTCTCTGCCAGCCTGAATTGCATATGTGTTTGCAACACCTCTAAATGAATTCGCTATTTTCTCAAGATCTTCCAGCCGTTTGATATAATTTTCAAGCAGTTCTTTTCTAGCCCCCGGCCTGGCTCCTGACAGGCCATCTGCAGCTTGTACTAAAAAAGCATAAACAGAAGATGGGGGAATATCCTCGTGGTGGGACTCAATTCCATGTATAACTCTTCTGGATTCGCCGTGTTTTTTTGCAAGTCTGGCGCCTATCAGGGCATGAGGACCTTCTACCTCATGATCAACCGCCTTTCCAATATCATGCAACAGCCCCATACGTCTTGCCAGTTTTTGATTAAGTCCCAGTTCAGCTGCCATAATACCACATAGAAATCCGACTTCAACTGAATGCTGTAGAACATTCTGGGCATAGCTCGTACGGAATTTTAATCTACCGATTAACTTTATAAGTTCATTATGAATTCCGTGAACATCCAGATCAAATGCCGCCTGCTCCCCGGCATCTTTAATTGCCTGGTCAACTTCCCTTCCTACTTTTTTTACAACATCCTCAATGCGTGCAGGATGTATTCGTCCATCTGAAATCAAACGCATTAAAGATATACGGGCAACCTCTCTCCTGACAGGATTAAAGCCCGAAAGAATGACGGCTTCAGGTGTGTCGTCTATTATGAGATCAATTCCTGTCGCTGCTTCTATTGCCCGAATATTACGACCTTCCCTGCCAATTATTCGCCCCTTCATTTCGTCGCTTGGAAGTTGAACAACTGAAACCGTTCGTTCCGCGACAAAATCACTTGCATATCTCTGAATAGCTGTCGCCATAATATTCTTGGCCTTTTTATCAGCTGCTTCTTTTGTTTCATTCTCTATCTTTTTAATCAGTCTGGCGCCTTCATGCCGCGCTTCGTTCTCCATTGCCCTTATTAACAGTTCTTTGGCTTGGTCTGCCGTCAGTCCTGAAATCTGTTCAAGATGTCTTTTTTGTTCTTCAATTAACTCGTGATATTTCTTTTCACTTTGCTCAATATGTTCTTCTTTTTGGGCGAGCTTTTTTTCTTTTTTAAAAATATCACGATCTCTTCTTTCTAATTGCTCTGTTTTTCGCTCAAGATTTTCCTCTTTTTGGATTATTCTCTTCTCCCGTTTTTTAAACTCAAATCGCGTATCTCTGGTATCAGTATCAAATTCGCTTTTCATCTTGAAAAGCTTGTCTTTTATTTCAAGATCCGCCTCTTTTATCTGCGTTTCTGCCTGTCTCTTAGATTCTTCTAATATTCGAGAAGCATCCCCCCTAGCAACTTTTATTCGCTGGGAAAGCAATTTCCCTTTAAGCCAAAATGCAATAATAAACCCTGCAGCGAAGCAGGTTATTCCTAATAATATAATATATTCATCCATTGTATATCTCCCTGTAAAAGGAAACGGCTATCATTTAGCCGGTTATCAAGTAATTTAAACCTGACGGTCTCGCAAATCCCGCCTGGCAAGACCGCGTTGTGCTAAATTTCGCAATCATTCAATGCACGATAAGTACTTCTTGTGATTACAAAATTTACACGCCCTTCTTGTCCCGTTGCTTTTTAGCGTGGGAATTTAATCCGCCTGCGGCGGATTACGAAACCATCTAAATCGGACTTTTCACTAGTTCATCAAACCT
>JAUWOH010000317.1 GCA_030612225.1 Desulfobacteraceae bacterium | reverse complement strand
CATGCTTGAATTTGCAAACTGGTATAAGGACCTTCTTAAAAAAGAAGGATATGAGGAATCGTAGCCGAAGGCGATAGTTAAAAAATTAGCTTTTTAAAAAGATTTACCCCGGAGTTTCACAGAGAGACACTGAATTTTAATTTTTAATATCTGTGAAATTTTCGTGCAAATCCGTGGTAAAAATATAAAGAAATACAAGTTGAAGAAGTAGGCCCCAAATTGAATGCGTTCATCAACATTGCAAAGCATGAAGGTCCAATTTCTATTTTCTAATTTATGCGTTCCGTGAACGCATACAAATATGGCAAACTTCGACTCCAAAACAATCTCTAGCCGTAAAAAATCCCAATTGATCCTCGGTTATTTTAACTCCGTGTCTCGAAAATATGATATGATGAACACCCTTTTAAGCTTCGGTATTCATCATATCTGGAAAAGAATAGCTGTCCGCATGCTGGGGTTAAATAGCGGAGACAGGGTTCTTGATGTATGTGGTGGTACCGGAGACCTTGCTGTTCTTGCAGCAAGAGCTGTCGGCCAGACAGGTCATATAACCCTATATGACTTCAGCAGCGCCATGATAAATGCAGGCAGATTTAAAAAAAACAATTCATCTATTCGAAAGCGCATTGAATATATTCAGGGGGATGTTCAGCAACTTTCGTTTCAAAATGAAAGTTTCGATGTAGCAATGATAGGGTTTGGAATACGAAATGTTATAGATATGAAAAAAGGATTTAAAGAACTGTATCGCATTTTGAAACCTGGCGGAAAGATGATGTGCCTGGAATTTTCAAAACCGGTTTCTCCTATTTTTCGCCTGCTTTACAATTATTACTCATTTTATATTATCCCTTTTTTGGGCAAATCTATTACCGGTTCCGAGCAGGCTTACACTCACCTACCTGAGTCAATACGAACCTTTCCTTCGCCTGACGAGCTAACGAAAATCCTACAAAATATCGGCTTTTTGCACGTAACCCACAGGAAGCTCACAAACGGCATTGCTGTCATCCACCTTACGAAAAAGAATCCAGTATAGTACCATAAAATCAAGATGATACCTTTGAAAAACGGTAATTTTCGAAGTCTACGCTTATCTGTTCGAGTTCAAGAAAGGCGAAAATTTCAACCACAGGAATATATAGAATATTTCGAGGATAGCGCTGAAGCTTCACTAAAGTGCCGAAATTCGAGTTTGACGCAGTAATTGGGGAAAAAGTGCCGTTTCGAAGTCTGCGCTTATCTGCAAAGGTATCAGGTGTTAGCTCGGTTTACAAGGAGCGACTAAAGACGCTTTTCCGCAGCTTCAAAACAGGAGAGGCAAAGGGTCTGGCCGAAAAGCCGGCGTGTGCGTGACTCCATAGTTGCTTCACCGCATTCTCGGCAGATTAAACTTTCCAGTATTCTGGCTTTACGAGGTATGGGGCTATGTGACGGTTTCACCTTGAAGAGTTTATCAATGTCTGCTTCCATTACCCGTTTTGTCCGCTCTGCCATGGCTTCTTTCAGACGTTCTTGTTCGTCAGGAGTAAGCTCTTCTTTCAATTTTTTTGTTCTCAGGACTATTAGTTCATCGCTGGGGTCACCAATGGCATTCGGCTTTGCAACTATTCTTATCGATTTACCCTTCTGTCGGCTGTGAAAAGTAAAAGCGCTTTTCCCATAGTCCAGGTGAATCAGATTTCCCTTGCCAAAGGTACAGCCTAATAAAAACTGAATTGCGTCAACAGCGCACATATCGGTTTCGACTACTGAAACGATCTCTTCATCCACCGAGCGGCCGAATCTGTTTATCGCCAGCTCCGCTGCACGGATTCCGATTGCCAGGCCGGGACACGAATGGCCGTGGAAATCAATGGTTGCTTTAATAAGTTCAGGGCTGATTGATTGTTGATTCATATTAGGTGCCTTTCTTAATATAATAAAAGTGAATCATATTTATGGACTCTAAAAATATCACCGATGGTGCCCGCAGGAAATGCCCTTGGGGTGCTAAGCAGAAAGTTTCATATACCCCCGCTAAAAATCAGCGGGATAAAAAGGCGCAGTGGTTTTTCAGAGACGAGGCAATACACGTAGTATGCCGAGTTTCTGAAAAATCGCTGCAACGCAGGAGATGGAATTTTCTGCTTAGCCATCATTAATTTTCATATAAACGATCAATAGTCAAAGGAAAATGGCATCTAACCTGGCAGTGATCGACATCAACCATTTCCGTAGTTTTTTGGCGGCAGACGTCTTTTTGCCAGGGACACCGGGGAACAAAAGGACAGCCAAAGGTCTTGGCCGATTTCGACTCCGGCTTAAAAGGATTTTTAATCAGTCCGCGCGCACTGTCGATGAGCAGCCGGGTGTAAGGATGGCGTGGTGTAGACAAAACAATGTTAGCGGGGCCAACTTCTACCAGGCGACCTGCGAGCATAACACCGATCCGATCTCCAATCTTTCTGGCAAGACCGATGTTATGGGTAATAAACAGCATAGTCAGACCCAGTTCAATCTGGAGATCGAGAAGCAATTTTAATACTTTGGCCTGAACACTTGGGTCCAGGGAACTGGTTGGCTCATCGGCTACAAGAAGAGATGGCTCAAGTATCAGGGCGCGGGCCATGCAGACACGCTGTATTGCTCCCATGTTAACTTCATGGGGATAGCGCTTTAAAAATAAAGGATCAGTAGAAAGACGAACCTGGGATAGAACCCTGGAAACGAGATTTCCAATGCTTTCGCTGGTTTTGGTTGTTTTGTGGATTTTAAGGGGCTCTGCCACAGTCTCAAAAACGGAAAACCTGGGACTGATAGATTCAGCAGGATTCTGGTATATCATACCGATGCGGCGCGCCAGGGATCGATATTCCTGCCTTGCCCATTGATCCATATCTCGCCCTTCAAAGGTTTTTTCGCCGCTGTCCTGTTTGAGTATACCGGCAGAAATCATGGCCAGGGTGGTTTTCCCTGAGCCGGTTTCCCCGACCAGAAAAACGGACTGATAGTCATGTTTCCAAACTTTCTGCCAATCATGTTTGGGATAGGGCTTATGGGTTATCTCGGCTTTCGGCTGGATATGAGCACTATTCTCTGCGGAAGCCTTGCCATTGGTTTGGTTGTCGATGACACCATCCATTTTATGCATACTTATCAGCGATACTTTCAGCAAAGCGGCAGTGTTTCATATTCAGTTGAACAAACCCTGCTGACGACCGGTCGCGCATTGCTGGTCACAACCCTGGTGCTGACAGCAGGATTTTTAGTCTACCTCATGGCATTTATGAAAAATGTTCAGACTGTGGGAGCAGTCTGCGCGTTTATTATAGTAATAGCGTTTTTGGCGGATATCATGCTGGTGCCTGCAATTATGAAGATAATTACCCCTGAAAAAGCTATCACTGTAAAAGAGCCGGATATTCAAAAGCCAAACAGTTTAAAAAAGGAGATGATTTAAGAATAGACACTAAGGGTACGCAATAGTCCAGAAGGCGAAAATTTTAAAAGAGCGAAAACGCCGCTCTGGGACAGAAGATGCCGTTTATGGATGGAAACCAGTAATTTAGCTTCTTAAGCCACCATGTTTTTCGTTTCCCTGAATTTGTCCTTGACAACTTCCTCTTTTGCTTTTATGTTAAACGTGTTTAATTAAAAAACACGTTTATTGGAGTTAAATTTATGAATCGCCGCGAAGCATCGAAGTCTGAAACCCGTCAACTGATTTTAACTGCTGCCAAAAAACTCTTTTTGGAAAAGGGAGTCGAGCAATGCACCATGCGGGGCATCGCCGAGGAGGCCGGCGTTTCGCCGGCCTCTGTGGTGGTGCATTTCAAAAATAAAATAGCGCTGCTTGAAACGGCTCTCCTTGAAGATGTTGAGCGCAACATCGAGCTGGCTATCACGTCGCTGCCGCCGGAAGGAGATCTGTACGCGCGTATCATGCACATATGGAAAGCCATGTTTTTCTTTTACGACAAGAACAGGGACCTCTATCGCGCCCTGATCAGCAGTACCGCTTACCGGCCGGATGAAGAGAGCCCGCATATTGCCAGCCAGATGGAAGAGTTCCTGCAATTTGTCGGCGCGATGATCCGGCAGGAGCAGGCGCTGGGAAATGTAAGCCAGGATATAGATGTAAGAATAGCCGCTTACAATTTTGCAGCGTTGTATTTTGGAGCCTTGATGGGTTTTTTCCGGGACCCGGCTATGGCACCGCAAACAGCAGTCGATACGCTTGG
>JAUWOH010000019.1 GCA_030612225.1 Desulfobacteraceae bacterium | reverse complement strand
CACTTTAGTGACACGAAGTGAAGCATCAGCGCTAACCTTCAGCGCTATCCTCGAAATACTCTATGTATTCCTGCCTGTCGTAGCAAAGCGTAGATCCCGCATATCGGGGCCCCGTAAGTCTGGCAGATCATACTGGGGTGGTTAATCCGCCTGAGGCGGATCGTCTTCCCCCGCTCAAAGTCCGGGATCTTCGACTTGATATTGAGCAGATAAGCGCAGACTTCGGACTGAAACGTTTTGAATCCGGCTCTATTGTTTAAAGATAAGTATTGAATAATTCGATATCTATTACTGATTTACAACCTCCCTTCCGGCCATATTTCCATGTTGGTCCGCTTTAAATTTGAGGCTATTTGTCGAAGATCCTCTTATGAATGGAAAAGGTTGTAAACCCCATATAATATAAAGGAGTATAAAAGTGGACGATCACATCGAAACCGGACTCAAACAGCTTCTAAACCGCAATGACCATAAGTGTTTCGGGTGCGGTCCTGCTAACCCGAGCGGACTGCGGATGAAATTCTTTACCGATGAAACATCAGTCTTCTCTTGGGTGAAGGTTCCTGATCATCTTATCGGCTGGGACAACCTGGTTCATGGCGGCATATTATCAACTATTCTGGATGAAATTATGAGTTGGTCAGCCATACATCTGTTGAAAAAGATGATCCTTACCAAATCCATGACAGTAGATTTTATCAAACCCGTGTACATTGGGATGGAGCTTAAAGTTGAAGGGAATGTTTTTAAAAAACAAAGTGATAGAGAAGCCGTGATGCAGGGCAGGATATACAATAAAGAAGGCGTTCTTTGTGCGAAATCAAAGGGTATCTATGCCCTTATCGAACCTAAAGTGGCAAAAAAGCTGAACATAGTTAGCGAAAAAGCTCTAAAAGATTTCGAACCGATACTTAATGCATAACCCATTATTGGATACTAAAAGCTGTCTAAAAAGATTGAAAAGCAACAATAGACTTAAAGGAACAACATGAAGGTTAAACAGTTCAGATACTCACAGGACAATTTGGGATACCTTGTATATGGGTCAAAAACAGCCATTGCCATAGACCCGGGTGCGGTAAGCGAGATAATTTCTTTTGCAAAAGAAAAAAAAGTTAAGATAAAATATGTAACCAATACCCATTCCCACCATGACCACACATCGGGAAATGACCTGATGCTTGAAAAAACTCATGCACAATTCCTTGATTGCAAAGCAATCCGGAATAAAAGATCCTTGAAACTTGATGATGAAGATCTTCTGGTTTTTCATACCCCCGGACACACAAGGGATAGCCTGACCTTTAAGGCGGACAATATTTTAATCACCGGTGATACTCTTTTTAACGGAACCATTGGAAATTGTTTTTCAGAAGATCTTCTTGGGTTTTTTAATTCTTTAAAATTTTTATGCAGTTTTTCAAAAGAAACCATAATTTATGGTGGACATGATTATGTCAAGGATTCCATGGTCTATGCAAAACTTATTGATAAGCAAAACCCTGAAACTGATCGTTACCTTGAAAAATATAATCCAGACCATATTATTTCAACTCTGGAAGATGAACTAAAGGTCAATCCCTATATCAGATTCAATGATAAGGCCATGGTTAAGGTCCTCAATAAAAAAAACCTGCCAGGCAATACAGAATATGAACGGTTTAAATCTGTCTATGAGCTATATTAGAAGCAGTTTCAAAATTGCACCTCAAGTCAATCTTGGCGTTAGTCCGCTGAATTTAATCCTCGAAATATTGCATATATTCCTCCGGTTAAATTCAACGGACCGCCTTGACCTTGAACCTGATTCACAATTTTGAAACCACTTCTAGTTTCTATTGACTATTTCACTTAAAATCCCTGCAAAGACCTTGACTATTTTAGTTTCGTTTATATCATTAATAAAATAAAACAGATATCTTTTAACTGGTTTTTATACGGGGTTTGGCATAATAACCTATGTCTTATTTTACTGAGCCAATTTCAAAACGTCCCCTTTCGAAGTCTGCGCTTATCTGTCCGATATCTGCGTCAGGCTCAAATTTTAATCCTCGAAATACTACATGTATTCCTGTGGTTAAAATTTTCGCCTTTCTTGATCTCAAACAAAATTGAACATTTTGAAAATGGCTCTACTGATTTGGAGATACAGCTTTAATGTTTAAAAAGAATATTAAAAAAGATCCTTCATTCAATGACACCTCTTTTGCCCTTGGGCGACATCTGACCATTGAGTTTTATGAATGTGAGCCTGATATACTTTTAAATAAAGATGACGTTAAAAAAGCACTTTTAAAGGCGGCCAAAAACAGCGGTGCCACCATCATCAATTCTTCATTCCACAATTTTGAGCCCCAGGGTGTCAGCGGCGTTGTAATCATTGCAGAGTCTCATTTTACCATTCATGCCTGGCCTGAGCACAATTATGCTGCAGTGGATATTTTTACCTGTGGCGACACTCTCGATCTTGATATAGCCCTAAGCTCCCTTAAAACTTCCCTGGGTTCTAAAAATGTGGTGGTCTCGTCTGATCAGAACAGGGGGATTATTACAAAACCATCAGAATCCGGAAATGTTGATGAGATCATTAAAGCTCCGAGGCTGTATCCCATTTCATGGGAAAGTGACTATAAACAAAAAAATCCCTGGGGCGTACTGACCTCAATTGACATATATGAATGTGATCAAAAAATTATCCGGGATGCCGGTTCAATCAGGCAGTTTGTATATGAGCTGTGCAAAATGATTGATATGAAACGATTCGGAGAATGCCGGGTCGTGCATTTTGGCGAGGATGAGGCAGTAGAAGGGTTTTCTATGACGCAGTTGATTGAGACATCCCTTATTTCAGGACATTTTGCAAACGCGACCAATGCCGCCTATCTTGATATTTTCAGCTGTAAATATTATGACCCCCGTGATGTGGCGCAGTTTGCCCTCTCATTTTTCAAGGGCTCAAACTATAAAATGCAGCTTGCATACCGGCGGTAATGAAAGCAAAGAATCCACGCCCGTCGAAGATCCCATCAAGCGGGGAAGGACGTGGCATTGATTTTTCCCTCGAAGGGCACGGATATACTATGTTTAAAGTGACTAAAGTGTCTAAAGTGAGCTAAAGTGCCTAAAGTTGTGGTGTCGCTTTGCTCAATCTTTTTATAAAAATAGAAAGAATTCCTTAACTTTAGACACTTTAGCTCACTTTAGTCACTCTTATTACTCAGGCAAAGCCAATTATCTCAGACCACGCCCATCGAAGATCCCGTCAAGCGGGGAAGGACATGGTTTTAAAAATTGAATAAATCAGGTTCATCCCGCAAACCTGCCATTTACTTAAAATAACAATGGAACATGATAAAGATGAACAACTTAAACAGCATAGCAAAGGGATGGTTTTCAGAAATCTGTGACATGTGGCCAGGCATAGCCCTGTCCATTGAAATTGAACGCGTATTGTTCAGCAAAAAAACCCGCTTCCAGCAAATCGATCTTTTTCAAACAAAGAGTCACGGTAAAATGCTCGTTTTAGACGGCATTATTCAGCTCACCGAGGCAGATGAATTTGCTTATCATGAAATGATGACCCATGTTCCTCTTTTTGCCCATCCGGATCCAAAAAGTGTCCTGGTAATCGGCGGAGGAGACGGCGGTGTACTCAGGGAAGTCGGCAGACACCAGTGTATTGAGTCCATTGATTTTTGTGAAATTGATGACGAGATTATCAAGCTGTCAAAAAAATTCCTTCCTAAGATTGCCTGTGGATTCGACGATCCACGGATAAGCATCCATATTGAAGACGGAAGCCGGTTCATAACCAGACAGAAAAACAGATATGATGTCATCATTGTTGACTCCTCCGATCCCATCGGCCCTGGGGAAAAACTCTTTGAAAAACCTTTTTATCTAGGGCTGAAAAACGCTTTAAAGAAAAACGGAATCATTGCCACCCAGGGTGAATCCTTTTTTATCCACAAAGAATATGTAAAAAATCTTGTTAAGATTACAAAACAGCTTTTCCCGGTTCAAGCATACTCGTACATGCTTGTTCCCACATATCCCGGTGGTCATCTTGGAATCTGTCTTGCATCCTTAGGGCCGGAGCTAAAGCAACCTGCTCGTTCCATGCCTGAAAATTTTCAGGAAAAGCTTCAATATTATTCTCTAAAAATACACCGTGCCTCATTTGTTCTGCCTTATTTTGCTCAAGAAATGATAGATGGAATATAATCAATGAAAATCGACATCAGGATCATCACATCTGCCAGGGAGGATGAGCTTACCAGACTGTATAAAGATGCTGGATGGTGGAAAAAAGAATATGATGAAAATACCGATTTCTTAAAGTCAGTGGTTCGAAATTCAGCCTGTTTTGCGGGAGCATTTCATGAAAACATCATGATCGGCATGGGGCGTGCCCTGTCTGATCTTTCAAGCGATGCCTATATCCAGGATGTAACAGTTCTGAAACCTTTTCAACGTAAAGGGGTGGGATCAAAAATCATTAAAAAGCTGGTCACTTTTCTTAAGCAACATCATGTGGATTGGATTGGTCTGATAGCAAAGCCCGATACTTCTTTGTTTTATATCAAACTTGGGTTTGAAACACTTAAGGACCATGTTCCCTTAAGATTTAAAGGGTAATACTCCATGGACCATGAAACCATACCTATTTTTCCTGATTTCAGAATGTTCAGCTTAAAGGATAGAAATCTGATACATGGGTTTTTAGATCAATATGATCTGGTATCTTGCGAATACAGTTTTTTTAATCTTTTCTGCTGGCAAAAAGAGTATGATCTTTGTTTCTGCCTTTACAAAAACAGGCTTTTGGTCCTTGATAAAAAAGACAATTATTTTCTCATGCCCCTAGGTAAAACCCTTGCCCCCGAAAGCCTGGCCGAATTGTCCCAAAATATGAAACACCTTGGAAAGGCCTGTGACATTGCCCTGGTTCCCCCCGAATACCTGAAAACAAACCCCCAAATAAGAAAGTATTATTCAGCGGCACCCCAGAAAGATTCTGATGAATATATTTATTCGGTAGAAAAACTTGCGGATCTAAAAGGGAAAAAGCTTCAGAAAAAGAAAAACCTGATTTCACAGTTTAAAAGAAAAAACCCGGCCTTTTGTGTGAAAAGAATTCAAGGTCCGTTGATTAAAAATTCATTGGCCCTGGCCGAAAACATTTTAAGCACAAGCAAAGGACGTACAAAAAGCTTGCAGGAGGAACATGCAGCCCTTGAACAGGCTTTGGGCATTATTGACAGATCCCTGTTGGATGGTCTTGCCATGACGGTTGAAGGAAAGGAGGTTGCTTTTTCCATCTTCAGCCGTTTGACGCCTTCGACATATGACATTCATTTTGAAAAATCTGATTTAAGCTTTAAAGGTGCAGCCCAGGTAATCAACCATGAAACAGCAAAATTTTTAAAGGATAAGTGTCAATATGTAAATCGGGAGCAGGATTTGGGAATCAAGGGACTGCGCCAGGCAAAACTGTCCTGGGATCCTCACATCGTGTTTAGGCCATTCATTCTTACCTTTAATCAGTAGTACGGTTTCGTGCATTCTAACCGTCACGGGTCAGGGTTCAAGGTTCAACAAAAAAAGATAACCTTCAACGGTGAACTTTGAACCCTGGTCGCCTACGGCGCCGCCAAAGGCGGGTAAACCTATGAACAGATACCATGCATTTTGTGGTGATCGTGTTATAAAAAGCCTTATAATTATAACGTTATATGTTCTATTTTCAGCCCTTATTATGACATACCATTTCAAGGATGTTAAAATCAAAAATATATGAACGTCGAACACGTGTCTTGGCAATGTACATTCCATCATGCATTGAGGTGAGCATACTTGGGCAGATACCGCACCGGCATCTGGAGGGCGTCCCGCCTGAAGGGCTCGGCCAGGACATTTTCACCCCCTTCGATGATAGCATTAATAACACAGGGTTTACCTGATGCAACGGCATCACGGACTACATCTTGAACATCATTGTAATCATCCACCTTGTACCCTTTGGCACCCATATCTTCCGCAAGCTTTGCATAATCCGGATTTTCAATTAGGTTGGCACCCACAAACCGGTTGTCATAATAGTCTATCTGGTTCTTTTTTTCTGCACCCCATTCAAAATTGTTTGCCACAACAGCAATAACCGGAATGTTTTCCCTTACAGCCGTCATTACTTCTGCAATACCGCTTATACCGTATGCGCCGTCACCCTGAAAAGCGAAAACCGGTGTATCAGGCTTGCCCATCTTGGCGCCCATTGCGGCTCCGTATGCAAAGCCGCAATTTCCCCAGCTGAGAGCGGATATATGCTGCCTTATATTATTAAACTTTAAATATGCATTGCACATAGATGAATTATTGCCGATATCGGTTGCTACAATCGAGCCTTCAGGCATGGCAAGTGTAAGCTCCCTTAAAAACCTTCTCGGATGCATCAGCTTGCTGGTGGAAGTCGACCACTTTTCAAGTTCATCTTGCCATATTTTTCTCTCTTTACCGACATCTTCAATACGATTATTGTTTACTTCCATATCAGGTTTCACAGCCCTGATAACATTGAGAAGCTCTGCGGTAAATTCCTTTACATCAGCGGCACAGGCCACATCCACCCTCTTGCTTAAACCAAGTACAGAGGCATTTGCATCAACCTGGATTATCCTGGCATTATCAGGCCAATAATTAATATCATACTGCGGCAGTGTCCCGAATGGTCCCAGGCGGCTGCCTAAAGCTATTACAACATCAGCTTTTGCAATAATCCTCATGGCGGCCTTTGATCCGCAGTAACCTATGGGGCCTGCTGCAAGTCTGTGTGAAGCCGGAAAAGTATCATTATGAAGATAACTATTTACAACAGGAGCCGTCAGATATTCCGCAAGGTCTTTAACTTCTTCAATAGCATCCCCCTGGGAAACCCCGCCACCGGAAAGAATTACAGGATACTTTGCCTCTCCAAGGAGTCTCGCAGCCGATTCAAGGGCTTTCTTTGAACCGATTCCCCGGGATATATCCATAGATGGATATATTTCATCATTACAGACACCGTAAAAATAATCCCTGGGTATATTAAGATGCGCCGGGCCGTTTTCAGTTTTCGCCATGTAAAAACACCGCCTTGCCAATTCAGCCATCCTCTCAGGTCGGTTCACACGCACCTGATAGACTGTCTGCTTTTCAAACATTGCCATCTGGTCAATTTCCTGGAATCCTCCTGTTCCGATCCCCATGGAACCGGTTTCAGGTGCAATGGCTATAACAGGGGAATGTGCCCAGTACGCAGCTGTAAGAGCTGAAACAAAATTAGCAGCTCCTGGACCGTTCTGTCCTATACATACCTGTGGTTTTCCTGTCACCCTTGCCATTCCGTCTGCAGCATGACAGGCCGCCTGTTCGTGTGCAACAGGAACAAACCTGATTCCAGCAGCCGGAAAAAGATCCAGGGCATCCATATATGCAGATCCTACAATGCCAAAAACCGTACCAACACCCTCTGCAACCAGTGTCTCAACCAGCGCTTCACTAGGTGTCATTTTTACCTTTGCCATATCACGCCTCCTTATAAACCGTATTTAAAAATATTCTTACGAGGCAATTTCAAAACGTCCCCTTTCGAAGTCTGCGCTTATCTGCCCAATATCTGTGTCCCCGATGAGCGGAATCTACGCTTCGCTTCGACAGGCTCAAATTTTAATCCTGGAAATACTCAATGTATTCCTGTGGTTAAAATTTTCGCCTTCCTTGATCTTGAACAGATAAGCGCAGACTTCGAAATTGAACATTTTGAAACTGCCTCTTAATTTAAACCTTTTATAAAATTCTTTGTTGCATAATCAATCAGTTCCTCATGCCCCTCGCCGGCCAGAATAGTATTCTTCATTTTTTTCAACTGCGTAAGTCCATGAAGCATACCCCAGAATACCAGGGAGGATCTTTTTGCATTTTCCACCTTGAAAAGCCCCGCCCTGACACCTTCATTTATGGTATTTTCAACAATTTCAAGAATTCTGGTACCATGCATATCAACCCGGCTTTTTAATTTTTTTGACAAAATTGTTTCCGGAGATGAAAGAAAGTAATTTATAATGTCAAAATAATCCTTATATTCATAACTGAATTTGAAATATGCGGATGCAATTTTTTTCAACTTCTCCCCGGGAGTTTTCCCTGAGTCAAGAGCATCTTGAATTTTTTCATATAAAATCTCAAGGCCCTCCTCCTGTAATGCAGCAAACAGCTCTTCCTTGTTTCTGTAGTAGAAATAGATGGTACCGACGCCAAGCTCAGCCAGTTTGGCAATCTGATTGATAGAGGTTGCATTTATCCCTTTTGTAAAAAGAAGTTTCCTCGCCGCATCAAGAATCTGCATGCGCCGTTCCTCTTTTTCACGTCTTCTTCTTTCCTTCAGGCCCACGTAATTTTTCCTTTTATTGTAACAGTTCACTCCTCATGGAGAAGATGAGCTGTTAGCTTTTTTGGTTCTTCTCCAATTTAGTTGGAGAAGAGGGTCCAAGGATTCAAGGGGTCAAGGATTCAAGTTTTTTTCTAAAGACTTTATCAGCGCTTTCAACATTCTTTCGATTTCTGCTATGTCTTTTTTTAGTGTACCCAATTCACTCTTTTTTAATTAAACCTAAATCCCCTACATCTCTAAACAGAGTTCGTATGACTTTTGCTAGACTTTCAGCTCTTTCCGACTACGCTTATCAGCTTCCGGCTACGCTTCCAGCTACGCCGTGACAAGACGCCGTGACAAGTGTAGCTCTTTAGCATTTTTATCCGCCTGCTCTGTGGAGGATCACTCGAACCCTTGAATCCTTGACCCCTTGTACCCTCCGAAATAACGCCTGTTCAATTGAAGACAACCCATTTATTTTGCCTTAATTAACTACAACTAATCGTGAGATGATTCCCTTTTTTTTAATCAACGGATTAATTCGGATCTGAATTTTCTTGCCATCATTCTTTCGTATAAAACCGGTGCAATCCGACTTATCCAGTAACCTGCTTTTCCGGCTGCTGTCAGCACAAGAATATGCTTCCGTCTGACTGCTCCTTTGTATATAGCTTCGGCAACACTTTTCGTCGTGTTCTGCTTTCCAACGATGGTCTGGGGATGATGCGTAACCTTTCCGTCTCCCCCCAACGCTCTTTTCTGCAGATTTGTTTTAATAAAACCGGGACAGACAATCATCACATGGGTACCGGTCTCCCGGATTTCCGAGCGAAGGGAAGTAAACAAACCGTGGAGAGCATGCTTGCTGGCACAATACCCGGTTCTTCCCAAAAGCGGTGCCACACCGGCAACACTCTCAATAACAATAATCAGGCCTTTTCTTTTGATCAGGCTTGCAATAGAAGCTTTTGTGCAGTAAAGGGAGCCGAAAAAATTAACCTCCATGACCTTCCGGAACACCGAAATACGTGTATTTACAAAAGCATCCCTTTGAGTTATCCCTGCGTTATTTACAAGTATGTCTATTCCCCCGAAGTGGTTTATTATTTCATTAATTGCAAAATCGCATTCCTCTTTTATGGTAACATCACATTTGATTCCAAGGACATCAGTCCCTGCCGCTTCCAGTTCTAGCGCCCTTCTCTTTACACCATCTGCTTCCATATCAAGAATACCAATCTTTGCGCCATCATTTCCAAACCTTCGGCAAATTGCCAAGCCTATACCGCTGGCGCCTCCTGTAACTACTACAACCTTGTCCTTAAATTTTAACATAATCTTTCCAATCCGTCTCATCCGGATAAGCCTGTCTGTTTTTACCTCACAGCAGGCCAAAATAAAATTTATTTGTTGATCTGGTAATTTAAAGATTTAGAGCTTTTTTTCGTGTCGTTATCACCTGTCACAGATATCACCACCTAACCCGGCAGGGGCCGGCGGGTAAAAATAAATGCAGTGATAAGCCCGGCAATGATATGCCATATGCCCCACCATGCCACAAGTATTGCCATCCCCCCCATGCCTCCAAAAAAGTTAAAGACCAGAACCAGGCCAAGAGCCGAGTTCTGGATGCCAACTTCTATTGAAACAGCGCGGCAGTCCCGTTCATCAAGGCGTACAAGACGCCCTGACCAGTAGCCCAGGTTAAGCGCCAGTGCATTATGAATTAAAACCGCGAATATTACAAAACCAACACAACTGATGAAATTCTGCCAGTTTGCGGCAAGCGCCCCGACCACAATAAGAATAAAGAAAATCAGGGAGAACATCTTGAAAGGTTTCCTGACCCTGTTTGCAAGATTTGGAAAATATCGTGACAGGGTAAGACCTGCGACAAGCGGTATACCCAGGACCATAAAAATAGTAGTAAAGACATCCACAGGGCTTAAACTCACTTCCTGTAAAATCTTTGCCGTATCAGGATTAAGGTTTCCCCAGAACGCAAGGTTAAGCGGTGTCATGAATATTGCGGCGGCAGTTGATATCGCTGTCATTGTTATGGAAATAGCGGTGTTTCCTTTTGCAAGATATGTCATGATGTTGGAAAGATTGCCCCCCGGGCAGGCTGCCACCAGTATCATGCCTAAGGCCATGGAAGGGTGTGGCTTTATGATCATGGTCAAAAGGAATGTAAAGGCCGGAAGCAGGATAAACTGCGCTCCCAGCCCTATAGCAGGCGCTTTTGGGGAGACTGTAATTCTTTTAAAATCTTCAAGCTTTAAATCAAGAGCCACCCCCAACATCATCAGCCCTATTGCCACATTGATAATAAAAAGTCCCTGTGCATTAAAGTTCAGCCTGACCTGATCTATTGCTGCAATATCCATGTTTGTCCCTCCAGATGTTTTATTTACAGACCTCGCAATTTATAGCGTATTATGCCGTAAAATATTGGACAGAAAGCTTAAGTTTCCAGCCGAGCATTTGGGTTCAGAGGTTCAGAGGTTGTCCGCCATCACATTAACCCTATGGAATCAATAGGTAAGGAGAATGTGCGAAGCACTTAACCTTGAACGTGGAACCCTTGAAGCTTTGAACCCAGACCGAATCTATTTGGAGATTTTTGTTAATCTCACTAACCGCATCTTATACCGCCTTATACCCGCCAAGATTTGCCAGGGCGACACTCCCCGGGCTGACAGTTGTGGGATCTGTCATGACATTTATGCAGGTAGTCACCCCCGAGGAAAAAGCCTCTTCAAGCGCAGGTTTGATATCACCCGGTTTTTCTACAAGCATGCCTTTCCCACCCAGGGCTTTCACAAGCCTTTGATATTCCACATTTCCGATAAGTGTGCCGTCTTCAATGGCATGCCCTAACCTCAGTTCCTGGCTGTGCCGTATCATGCCCCATCCAAGATCATTGTTTATTACCACTACTATAGGCAAGCCTTTTCTTATTGCCGTTTCAAATTCCATGAAATTAAAACCGATTGATCCGTCACCGGTAATAAGACAAACACGTTTATCCGGATTCAACAGTTTGGCTGTGTTGGCATAGGGGAGTCCCACGGCAAGACATCCGTAAAGTCCTGAATCAAGATAATGACCGGGTTTACGTATCGTCCTGGTCATCCCCATCCAGATTTGAGTATCACCTCCGTCTCCCACAACGATGTCGTCATCCCTGCTCATGAATTCGTCCACTTCCCGGGCAAGACGCATTGGGTGAATAGGCACATTGCCGCTTTCCCAGTCAGCCCGGGCCTGGTCCTTGCCGTCCTTTTCCGCCTGCTTCAGCTCGGCAGCCCATCCGGCAAATTTCTTTGTCAAATTATCTTTGATCCCTTTTTCATCTATTATGCCGTTTAATACTTCCAGGAGCGCTCCGGCATCACTGACAACGGCAAGATCAACTGTCCTGTTCCTCCCTATCTCTCCAGGTTCTATGTCCACCTGGATTATTTTTGCGTCAGGCTTAAACAGGTCACCAAAAATATAATAAAGACTTATCCTTGCTCCCAGAAGTATAAGAAGATCGGCGCTCATGTTGGCAATCAAGGCTGCCCCGGGTCTTATTGCGAGGGATGATTCAAAACATAATGGATGAGTGTCTGAAATCGTACCGCGGCCCAGGGCGGAAGTAAATACCGGGATACCTGTCTTCTCCGCAAATTCGGTGAGCGCATTTCCGGCATCTGCATACCATGTACCACTCCCTCCTATTATCAAAGGCTTTTCCGCAGCCTGTATCATCTCAATAATTTTTCCTGCGTTGAAAATGTCAACCGGCCTTGAATCAACAACCGTATTTGTCTTTTTAACCTGCTCCTCCTTAACAGATGCATTTAAAACATCCACCGGTAGTTCAAGATATACAGGTCCTGGGCGTCCGCTGACTGCAGTGCGGTATGCCATATCAAAAAACTCAGGAATTCTTTCCGGCTTGTGGCATATCAGGGCTTTTTTCACCATCGGTTCAATCACCGGCGCCTGCCTCATATCCTGAAGATCAAGTTTTTCAATGCTTTCAATACCCACACAACCGGATATAAGAATCAGCGGAGAATTTGCCATGTGGGCATTTGCAATGGGTGTCAGGGCATTGGTAAAACCCGGTCCAGCAGTAACCATAGCTATGCCAGGTCTCCTGGTCAGCCGCCCGTAGGCCTCGGCCATGAACACTGCGCTTTGCTCATGCCGTGTATCAAAAAGTTTAACTTCCGTATTTTCCAGGTACTGGTATATCGGCGTAATATGTCCACCGCTTAATGTAAAAACATAGTCTATCCCCTTTTCAACCAAAGCCTCCGCAGCCAATTGCCCGCCTGATATAGTTTCCATTTATTTCTCCTTTATACTTTCATTTTTCGTAACTACTCATACCTGCTCTCTTTTCACAGTTCCATCAACTGTCCACCGGTAATATTCAGTGCCTGACCGGTCAGGTAAGAAGATGCTTCAGAAGCAAGAAACGCCGCAAGTGCCCCGACTTCATCGGGTCTTCCAATACGGTTAAGCGGAATGGTTTCGCACATCTTTGCCTCTCTTTCCTCAACAGTGGAACCGAAAAACTGAGCCTCAAGCCCGAACCTCCATTTTTCCAGGTCAGTCATGATCTGTCCCGGGCAAATTGCATTAACCCGGATATTATTCCCGGCAATCTCCAGGGCCATTACCTTTGTCAGCATTATTACTCCGGCCTTTGCAACACCATAGGCCCCATTAAATAGAGGAGGAACCTTTCCCGCCCTTGACGCTGTGTTTATGATGCTTCCCCCTTTTTCCATCATCAGGGGAAGGATACCCCGGGTCACCCTGAACACACTGTGAAGATTTACGTCTATGGTTTTCATCCACGCATCTTCGTCATAAGTGTGAAACGTGTTGGGAACCCCAAAAGAAGCTCCTGCATTGTTGCACAATATATCCAGCCTCTTGAAATTCTCCTTCACGGTTTCGGCCATTTTTTTTATCGATTCGTTGTCGGTAACATCCACTTGGACAGAAAACGAAATAACATCAAACTTTTTTTCTATTTCAGAAGCGATATCCTCCATCTCCGATGCCCGGGCCGTCTTGACCTGGTCATCTTTTCCCCCTGCCCCGCCAAGATCGGCAATAACAATATTTACCCCGCTTTCAGCCAGTTTCTCAGCAATAGCAAAACCTATCCCGGTTCTTTTCCCGGAACCGGTAACAAGTGCAGTTTTCCCTTTAAGATCTTTATACATTTTTCCTCCACAATTAAACAATACGATTTTAAATACGGGCACCCTCCCCTTCGGGAAAGTCTCGATTTTTGTCTTTCCGATAAATCAAGTTATCGAACGGCATTCGATAAATAAATACTAATATATTTTCGAAAGGTGGTCAACACTTTTTTCATCCCCATGTTTCTGCACAATCTCTCTTGTTCTTCCTCAGATAAATAATTGATTGGCGAAGACCGGCTTCCTGTGCCCAACATCTTGGAATTTTAGCCAATTTATTGAAAAATCCCATCTTGACAATAGAGTAGCTATACGGTATCTTAATCCCACTCGCTTTATGCTAATTAAAATTGTCGATAGGTTTCCGACCCCAATACACATTGAAATTCAACCGGTTATAGTGCGAGACCTTTGAAAAAGGCACTTTTAAAAGGTCTCAGTGCACAATATTAGATTTTCCCTTACTTCGATCTCAAAAATGGAATTCTTATCATTTCATTAACCGGACAGATTCGTAGACGTCATCCACATCTTGGAAAAAAAGAAAGCAGCAATCAAAGCTCTCGAAAGCCAGAGCCTTTCACTCTATATAGATTTGATCGACAGGCAATGCCTCTCCCATGGCAAAGCAGCAGGGACAAAACGAGCCGAAGGATTCCTTTATCTGCCCTTATTTGGCCGTCCTGATGATGGCGCACCACCGGGTGGTTGAGAGTGAATAAATTTTGACGGGGGATTTCAAGAATGAAGTGCCCAGAATGTCAGGCCGATAATAAAGAAGAGGCCAAATTTTGTCGCAAATGCGGGGAGAAATTTTCGCTTATCTGCACAAAATGCGGTGCTGAAAATCTTCCCGGCGATAACTTCTGTGACCAGTGCGGCCACGACATAACCCTTCCATTAGAAGCTGTCCCCAAAGACCTCTCCTTTGACGAAAAACTGGAAAAGATTCAAAAATACCTTCTTGGAGGACTCACTGATAAAATCCTTGCCCAGAAGGGAAAGATAGAAGGCGAACGCAAGCAGGTGACTGTTATGTTCTGTGACATGGAGGGGTTTACCCCTCTCGTTAAGCGACTTGGCCCCGAAGAAGCCTACGGCATCATGGACCAGGTCTATGAGATCCTCATCCATAAGGTCCACAATTACGAGGGCACGGTTAATGAGATGACCGGTGACGGGATTATGGCCTTGTTTGGAGCCCCCATTGCATTGGAAGACGCTCCGCAAAGGGCCATAAGATCAGCCATGGCCATCCATCGGGAGATGACCAGATTCAATGAGCGGGTAAAACAGGAAAAGGGAGACCTGCCACCCGTCAAAATGCGGATCGGTATTCACACTGGTCCTGTGGTCGTAGGCACCCTGGGTAATGACCTCCGCGTTGACTTCAAGGCCGTGGGAGACACAGTGAATCTGGCTTCCAGGATGGAAGGGCTGGCAGAGCCGGGAACCAGCTACGTGACCGGGGAGACATTTAAGCTTACGGAGGGCTTCTTCCGCTTTGAGGGTCTGGGGGAGCGAAAAGTCAAGGGCAGGGAAGAACCGGTCAATGTTTACAGGGTGATCGCCCCCAGTACAAGAAGGACCAGGTTTGATGTCAGTACTGAACAGGGATTAACCCATTTTGTAGGAAGGGAGAGGGAACTTGAGCTTTTACTGGATGGTTTTGAGAGGGTAAAGTCAGGTCGCGGCCAGGGCTTTTCCATCATGGCGGAAGCCGGGGTAGGAAAATCCAGGCTTTTATATGAGTTCAGAAAGGCCGTGGCCAATGAGGGCGCGACATTCTTAGAAGGTAAGTGTCTATCTTACAGCCGCAATGTGGCATATCATCCAGTCATAGACATACTAAAGGCAAACTTCGATATCCGTGAGGGTGATGGAGATTCCAAAATTAAGGAAAAGGTTAAAAAACAACTGGAAGTATTGGGGACCGATGAAGCATCTTCGCTTCCATATCTTCTGGAGATATTATCGGTCAAAGACAGTGGTATAGATAAAATTCCCATGAGCCCTGAGGGAAGAAAAGACCGAATCATGGAGGCATTGAAGCGGATCGTGCTTAAAGGTTCTGAGTTGCGACCTCTGATAATAGCCGTTGAGGATCTTCACTGGATTGATAAGAGCTCTGAGGATACGTTTAAGGATTTGCTGGATAGCATAGCGGGGGCCAAGGTATTTTTGATATTCACCTACCGGCCCGAGTTTGTTCACGCGTGGGGAGGAAAATCCTTTCACAATCAAGTAAACTTAAACAGGCTTTCCAACAGGGAAAGCCTGGCCATGGCGAGCCACCTTTTGGATACAAAGGATATGGACGGGAACGTTGAGCAGTTCATCCTGGAGAAGACCGAAGGAGTCCCCTTTTTTATTGAGGAGTTTATAAGGTCCATTAGAGACTTAAAGATCATAGAGAAAAAAGACAATAAATATCACATGGCAAAAGATATCCGGGACCTAACCATCCCTTCTACGATCCAGGACGTAATCATGGCAAGGGTTGATTCGTTACCCGAAGGTGCCAAAGATCTACTCCAGACCGGATCTGTTATCGAAAGAGAATTTAGCTACGAGCTAATAAAGAAAGTAACCGGTTTTTCCGATCAGGCATTGCTTTCCCATCTGTCCGCTTTGAGGGATTCTGAGCTGATCTACGAAAGGGGCATATTTCCCCAATCCACTAATATCTTCAAACATGCCCTGACCCGTGATGTGGTCTATGACTCCATATTAAGCAAAAGGAGGAAG
>JAUWOH010000046.1 GCA_030612225.1 Desulfobacteraceae bacterium | reverse complement strand
TTTTTTTAAGTTTTTATTATTTATAAAGGAGGTGGTTACATTGGTTTGTACAACTATTAAAGAAGGTATGGAATGTCCCTTTATGACTGCTAAGGGATGTTCGTACAACGGCGGGCTTTGCCACGAGATCGTGGAGCAGTGTAATGGTTGCAATCGCAGTTCTGAGTTTTCTTCCGGCTGGTTTTGCACAGCATGTCCTGATCCGGAGCTAAAGTGGAAGGTGGGAAAATGTAACATGGCAACTCATGTTGCATCGGAATCTAAAGGCTCTAAAGCAAAGATCAATCCGCTTAAGGCGTCCAAGAGGGCAAATAGATAATGCTCCTTTCGATCTTCAGGTAAACCCCGTTCATATACAGAGCGGGGTTCTTTTATCCACAATCCATCCAAAGCATTTTCATCTTATTGATTTTCCAACTTCTTTTCCCTTGACATATATTTCCTCCAGACTATAAGAAGTCTCAAATGTAATTTGCAATAAATTTGATGAATTCGTAAAAGTATCACCGATGGCTAAGTAGAAAGTTTCATATACCCCCGCTAAAAATCAGCGGGATAAAAAGGCGCAGCGGTTTTTCAGGGATGAGGCAATACATGTAGTATGCCGAGTGTCTGAAAAACCGCTGCAACTTGCACCCCAAGGGCACTTCCTGCGGGGCGTATATGGGACTTTCTACGACGCCATCAAATTTTGTTATGGAGGTTATATCCATGAATCCAATCGCAAAGAAACTCAACCAGGATATTGAAAAGGGCAATCCTGTTTTACTGGAAATGATGTCCGATATCGGAAGGCAACTCTTTTTCCCAAAAGGGATATTGAGTCAGGGCGCAGAAGCAAAGGAAAAAGCCCATAAGATAAATGCAACAATAGGTATAGCAACGGAAAAAGGCCGGACAATGCGGTTTGATTCGGTTATGACTGCCATTAGCGATATCCGGCCGGAAGAATCATTAACTTATGCGCCGTCTTTCGGGATTCCGGCGTTGCGAAAGAAATGGCATGAATCTCTCTTTGAGAAAAATCCTTCCCTTTCCGGTGAGAAAATTTCTCTTCCCGTGGTTACATGCGGAATTACCCACGGTATCAGTGTTTTTGCCGATGTCTGGATCGATCCCGGCGACGTGGTTATTTTGCCTGATATGATGTGGGGAAACTACAATTTGATTTTAAGTGTCAGGAAAGGTGCGCAGATAAGCAAGTATTCCGTCTTTACAGAAAACGGCGAATTTAATCTTAAAGCTTTTGAGGATAAGATTAGGAAGGAAGCAGGAAAACACAAAAAACTTGTAGTAATTTTAAATTTTCCCCATAACCCCAGCGGTTATACGGTGACGGAAAAAGAAGGAAATAAAATAGTTGAAATTCTTATAAACCAGGCCAAAACAGGTACAAACATCCTTGCTGTTACGGATGACTCCTATTTTGGACTTTTCTATGAAGAAGAATCCATAAAAGAATCTCTTTTTGCAAGACTTTGCGGGAAAAATTCCAGACTTCTTGCCGTTAAGCTTGACGGATGTACCAAGGAGTATTTTGTATGGGGTTTAAGAGTTGGCTTTATTACCTATGGATATAAAATTGAAGGTGATGATCCTGCACCTGTATATGAGGCCCTTGAAAAAAAGACGGCAGGGTGTGTAAGGGGCAATATATCTAATGCTTCTCACCTTAGCCAGTCCATCGTATTAAGGTCTATGCTGAGTGAAGAATACCCGGCTGAAAAAGAAGAAAAGTTTATAATACTCAAGAAAAGGGCGGAGCGTGTAAAAAAAGTACTATCGGATTCAAAATACCAGGAGGCATGGGACGTTCACCCCTTTAATTCAGGCTATTTCATGTGCATCAGGTTAAAGTCCGTTGATGCCGAAAGGTTGAGAGTCCATCTTCTTGATAGATACGGAGTAGGGCTTATTTCAATAGACGATAAGAATTTGAGGATTGCCTTTTCGTGTGTGGAAGAAAGTGATATTAAGGAACTGTTCGATATTATCCTGCAGGGGATTCAGGATTTATTAGTTTAGCTCATTTTATTATAATTTTTGGTTCATCCGGTTTAAGCATACTTCTATTGCTGAGTGGGTTTGTAACCAAAATCAATGGCGCTCATGGTGATTAGGATTCAAGGATTCAAGGATTCCAGGGTTCGAGTGAAGGATGTCAGCCTGTTTTATGATCAACAGGAACCAAAAGCTTTCCATCCTGGCATTTAGTGCTGATGGACGTACCATTAAAATTGATCTTATCCGCTTGGCCCCTTGACTCCTTGGCCCCTCGAACCCTTAAGTCAACCATCCGCTACAGATCGTTGATCCTTGATGGCTTTGAAAAAAGTACGCATATTCTGGATGACTCTAATTTTTAATACCCCGTCCACTTGCGGCGAGGAGCTTCATTATAACAATGATAGATCGATTAACAAATAGTATTAAAGCCTTTGTCGGCAAGGACAGGTCAGCAAATATAGCCCAGGCAGGCAAATGGACTTTTTATTTTATCATAATCGGTATAATTGCCGGTCTTGGCTCAGTTGCTTTTCATTACCTGTGCCAGCTTGGCAGTCATTATTTTATGGATTTTATGGCGGGCTACAGGCCCCCTGCACCTGCAGGTGAACATCATTTGCTCCCTCCCACTTCCACGACCTTTAATCGCTGGATTCTGCTGTTTCTTCCGGCATTCGGCGGTATTTTGAGCGGATGGCTTGTATATACCTTTGCCCCTGAAGCGGAGGGACACGGCACGGATGCAGCTATAAATGCCTATCACAGAACAGGGGGTTTTATTCGGGGGAGAGTTCCCATTATCAAAACCATTGCTTCCGCAATTACTCTGACAACCGGCGGATCAGGGGGAAGGGAAGGGCCCATCGCCCAGATTGGAGCGGGTTTCGGTTCATTTCTGGCAACAAAACTTAAATTATCTGACAGGGAGCGCAGGATAATGCTGGCTGCCGGTATAGGCGCAGGGGTCGGGAGTATTTTCAGGGCTCCTTTGGCAGGCGCTCTTTTTGCTGCAGAAGTGCTTTACAGAGATCCTGAGTTTGAATCGGAAGTTATAATACCTGCCGGTATTTCTTCAGTAGTGGCTTACTGTCTTTTCTGCCTGGTGTTTGGATGGGGAACATTATTTGAGTCTCCGGCCTTTAAATTTCAAAATCCATTGGAACTGGGGCCATACGTTATCCTGTCCATTGTTCTTGTAGGTGTCGGGTTTTTTTATATAAAGTCATTTTATGGAATAACCAGGCTTTTTAAGGCCATGAAAATTCCCAACCATATAAAGCCGGCTATAGGCGGGCTTTGTACAGGCCTTATAGGCTTTTACTGGAGCCACTGCCTGGCTTTCGGGTACGGTTTTGCCCAGATGGCGATTAATAATGAACTGACAATTCCGTTTCTACTCTCCCTTGCAATCGGCAAAGTTCTTACAACTTCTTTTTCCATAGGGTCAGGGGGAAGCGGTGGAGTATTTGGCCCTTCGATTGTAATCGGTGGTGCAATGGGAGGTGTTGTGGGGAGAGCCTTTCACCAGATAATTCCGGGGATCGTGACTGAGCCTGGAGCTTTTGTTATTGTGGGTATGGCCGGTTTTTTTACTGCTGTTTCAAATACTCCTATTTCAACAATCATTTTTGTCAGTGAAATGACCAATTCATATCACCTGCTCCTGCCCAGCCTTCTCGTATGTTCGGTATCTTACCTTGCAGCACAGAAATGGACTATTTACGAAAAGCAGGTTAAAAGCAAGATAGATTCTCCGGCACATGCAGGCGATTTTTTTGTGGATATACTCCAGACCATAAAGGTAAAAGATCTGGCAGATCATGTTAAGAAGGTAGACCTCATCCCTGAGGATATGCTGTTTTCAGACTTTAAAAAATATTTTTCCGAGACAAAGCAGCACTATTTTCCGGTGATGGATAAAGATAAAAGACTGGTGAGCATATTTTCCATTAATGATATCAGGGGGGTTCTTTTTTCAAGTGAAATAGAAAATCTGGTTGTGATGAAGGATATAGGGAACTCTGATATGATTATTACCACGCCTTCCGACGATTTGAATTCCGTACTTAAGAAATTTACTATAAAAAATATAGACAGTCTTCCAGTTGTTCAAGATGATGACCATAGTATTCTTATCGGGATGCTGAGAAGGAGAGAAGTTATTTCATTTTACAACGAGCAGGTGCAGAAGATGAAGATGGGGAATCATTAACCCTACAACGCAACTTACCAGCTTTATTTAGCAACAGCTTCTTTTTGTGTCACGCGATATTGTTGCGGGTTACGGGTTGCGCGTTTCGTGTTATTAGTCGGAATCTTTATCTGGATTTAAAACCTGCAACTCGTAATCCGGAACACTTACGTGAGAGTCAAACAAACAAGATAAAAAAGACGCATTATGGTTAACGACAAATGTCGTTGGAGGGTTAATATTCCACATTCATCAAAAATAAACCCTGCGGGAGGGCAGTTGCTCCGGCCATGGAGCGATCCTTTGAAAGGAGTATTTTTTTAAAACCGTCCGAAGTTGTTTTTTCAAGCCCCACATCAACGACAGTTCCTACAATGTTGCGAACCATAAACCTTAAAAAACCATCCGCTTTAATTTCAATAACGATAAGCCCGTTGCCCTGCTCAGCAATTTCTGCTTTAAAAACACGTCTTGTTGTATGAGACCTGGGGCTGCCTGTCCCTTCAAACGCCTTAAAGTCGTGAGTGCCGATGATGTGCTTAACTGCCAGGCGCATTGCGTCAAGGTCAAGCTCTTTCTTTATAAACCATGCATATTGCCGATTTATGGCGGCTGGAAGGTCGCGATTTAATATCCGGTAGTTATAGGTTTTACTTTTAGCATCAAACCGTGAATGAAAATTTTCATCAACGATGTCGCATGAAATAATAACAATATCGTCTCTGGTAAGACTGTTGAGCCCGTTTTGGAAGGCTTGGGGAGAAAGGTCGGTATCGCAAGTAAAATTGGCTACCTGTCCGAGTGCATGTACGCCTGCATCCGTCCTGCCGGAAGCGGTCAGAACCGTATTTTTCCCAGTCATGGTAAAAAGAGCTTTTTCAATTTCCTCCTGGATAGTGCAGTCATTCTTTTGCCGCTGCCAGCCATGATAGGAAGAGCCGTCATATTCGATTATTATTTTAAAATTTTTCATTATCTTTATTTTTAGACAGGATAAACAACGATGATCAGGATACAGACATTAATCTTTATCACTTTGTAACATTTTAACGTTATGAATAGCCGCATTCAGATAATCCGATTTAAAGATGTGTCGAACTCAGGCACTTGTCCGCCTGGAGGTCAAGTAAGCGTAAAGAAAGAACAGGTGCAATCCTTTTATAAAAAACTTGCTAAACTAACATATTCTTTGCCTTACATATAGAATGTGTTTGTTGTTCTTTCTTAACGCTTACTAATACCTTCAAACAGCGACCCACTTTAAATCGGATCACCCGAATGCTCATTTGGGCATCTTTTTTCAATACTTTAAATATTTTGCTTTTTTTTGAAGGATATTATAGATAGAAACACTAAATCAATACAAAATTTGTAACTGTTTAAGTTCACGGTTCAAGGGTTCACGGCTCAAGGTTAGATACTGGACTTACATATATAGGTGGAAATATGGAGAATGTAACTTGCAAAGGGTTCAAGACGGCAGGGGTTGCTTCAGGGCTTAAAAAAAACGGCGAAAAGGATCTCGGGCTGATTTATTCCGAGGTTCCGGCAACTGTTGCAGGAGTATTTACAAAAAACCTGGTTCAGGCAGCTCCGGTTCTGCTTGATCGGGAACGAATAAAATCGGGTAAATGCCAGGCGGTTATCGTAAACAGCGGTAATGCCAATTGCTGCACAGGTGGTCAGGGAAAGCTTGATGCTATTGCAATGACAAGGTTTGCGGCATACGGGCTGGCAATATCCGAAGAGCTGGTACTGGTAGCTTCAACAGGTGTTATCGGCCAAGGGCTTGATACAGGGAAAATTGAAGCTGCAATGCCGGAACTCATAAAAGTTGCCGTACCTGAAGGTCTGGATGATTTTGCAAAAGCAATAATGACGACTGATAAAGTACCTAAAGTTGTAACACAGCAGGGAGTGATGGAAGGGGTACCATACACAGTAACAGGCGTTGCCAAAGGTTCCGGGATGATTCGTCCGGACATGGCTACCATGCTGTGTTTTGTAGTGAGCGATATAAAAATTTCCCATGATTTATTGACGGAGGCACTTTTAGCTGCAACGGATAAATCTTTTAATAAAATTACTGTTGATGGCGATACAAGTACAAATGACACGATACTTGTTCTTGCAAACGGTTTGTCAGGTGCAACAGTAAACAATCCGGCTCAAAAGGAATCTTTTCAAATCGTGCTGGATGAGGTTTTGACAGGTCTTGCCAAAATGGTTGTAAAAGACGGAGAAGGGGCGACAAAGCTGGTTGAAATTGTTGTCAAGGGGACTTTATCTGATAAAGACGCAAAAAAAATAGCAGATACGATTGCAAATTCAAATCTCGTAAAGACGGCTCTTTTCGGTGAAGATGCCAACTGGGGCAGGATACTTGCTGCAGCTGGCAGGGCTGGGGTTAAGATAGACCCGTACAAAGTAGATATCTTTTTTGATGATGTTATGATTGCAAAAGAAGGTATGTGGTGCGGAGAAAAGGCCGAGGAGGAGGCTGCAAAGATTCTCAAAAGGGACGAGTTTATAATATCTATCGATTTGAATATGGGGCAGGGATCGGCTTCGATCTTTACATGTGATTTTTCCGTCGAGTATGTGAAGATTAACGCAGATTACAGAAGCTGAGAAATCTTTAAATAATAAAATGGGACACGGATGAACGCAGATTGTCAGAATATTAAAAATTTATCTGCGTTTATCTGTGAAAATCCGTGTCCTGAAGTAATAAAATGCCTTTAATGCGACTTCAAAAATATCTTTCAAGCGCCGGGTTTTGCTCAAGGCGAAAGGGTGAAGAGTATATAAAAGATGGCCTTGTTAAGGTTAATGGAATAATTGTTACCGAGCTTGGAACCAAGATTGACCCGCAAAACGATCGCATTGAAGTTAACGGAACGCTTGTTCAAGCAGACCACAAGAAAGTTTATATAGCTTTAAACAAACCGAGAGAATATGTGACAAGCTGCGATCATCCCGGCGAAAAAATCGTACTCAATCTTATTGATATTCCTGAGCGCATTTATCCGGTAGGGCGACTCGACAAGGATTCCACCGGACTTTTGCTTTTAACCAATGACGGAAGGCTGCATCACAGGCTTTCCCATCCTTCATTTGACCATGAAAAAGAGTATGAAGTTACTGTGGCGAGTTACGTCACCGATGGCGCCCTTAGAAGTATGGGAAAAGGGATGCCTATGATGGGGACAAAAACCAGGCCGGCAAAGATAAAAAGAATTTCTTCAAAACGTTTTCGTATTGTATTGAAGGAAGGGAAAAACAGGCAGATACGGCGTATGGTAAGAAAAGTCGGCAGCAGGGTCACAGAGTTAAAAAGGATAAGGATTTCAAATATAAAACTGGGCAAGCTTTCCGAGGGTTCATGGCGCTATTTACGAGAAAAAGAAAAAGAGGGTCTTTTAAAAACTCTTTAAGATAAAAGATTTGTATGATTTTATCTTTTTCAAAATGGGACACAGATGAACCCCGGTGAAATATGCTTTGCATTTCACTGGGCAGGCACAGACTACACAGAGCCAGTTTGAAAACGTTTCAGTTCGTTCAATATCAAGGAAGACGAAAATTTTAACCGGAGGAATACATTGAGTATTTCGAGGATTAAAATTTGAGCCTGTTGACAAATCCCGCTCATCGGGGACGCAGAGATTGAGCAAAATGGGACGTTTTGAAACTGGCTCTGCAGATAAAATATTTTTTACTACTATGGCAAGAGAAGCAACAACATTATGCAAATCTGTGGCCTATTTTTAAAGAATTAGATTAATACAAACTCAAGTTTCGCACCCCTTATCTACAGCAAAGCCTTAATTTCTGAAGAGTTGATTCGTATCGAAGGAGTGAATCAAGACGGTTATATCATTTTTTTCCAGGTGATATGAATATAATCAGTTGGCAGCGTGTCCTGATATTTGGGATAAAGTACATGAGTTGCTAAATTATATAAAGTTGTACATCTATCCCAAATATCAGGACACTGCGAAAGAGTGGAAGCTGTGACCAACATATCACCTTACAGAAAATAATATAACCGTCTCGATTCACATCTGATCTTATGTCTTAAGCGTCATCAATGCATCACTTTTTGCAAAGAAGGGGTGCGAAACTTGAGTACAAAGTTTTAATAAGGAGATAAAGAAATGAGATTTTTATTTAAGGTTTCTCTGGTACTGGCAATTTTTTTATTGCTGACCGGTTGCTACGACTCCGAGGTACCGATGGCCCCTGTCAAGGATGCAGTCTTTGATGCTAAGTTGATCGGCAAATGGAAGCAGATAGATACAAAAGATGATGAAACGTCACATATGGTGATATTAAACTTTAATGACAGGGAATACTTTGTCAGGTTTATGACAATGGAAAAGAGGAACTGGTCTGTTTCAACCGATGTTTACCTGTGCCGGGCATATACTATCATGGTGGATGGAGTGGCCTTTTGCAATGTGCAGTATATATCTTCAAATGAAAAAGATAAAAGACCTTTTATGTTTTTTAGATATTCTTTTTCCAAAGAGGGAATATTAACCTGGCGATTGATCAGTAATGATTTGATCAAGACGAAGATTAAGACTTCTAAAGAGCTTTACGCATTTATAAAAAAGAACGTAAATAACGAAAAATTTTACGGAAAGCCGCTGAAGTTTAGGAAGTTGATTTAACCTGACCAGAAATAAAAAATATATGACATTTTATATTTTTTTTAAAAAACCGGATAACCTGAATGCTCACTTGGGCATTTTTTCCAATAGGCTAAATTAATACAAAAATAAAATTTTTTCTAAAGAGTCACTCTGAGCTTACGATTTCATAGAACACAGTATGCTCGGCCCTGTCTTTTAAAGGGATTGCGGAAACCAGGCGGGCGATTTCTACAGCCGCAATGTTTACCGTTTCGATCACGCCATACTGGCCCTGGGGAATAAGCCCATCCAAGAGATGAATCGGCTGCCGCGTGGCAATGATCTTTATAAATTCCGTATCTTTCCTGTGTCCCGGAAGGGTTGAAACCTGAAGTTTTAAAACATCGTTCCGATCCGCTTCAGAAGGGATCTGGTATTCTTCAAGGGCTTTTACATAGTTGTTTTTGCGAAGCCGGTTGGGATAAAGAAGGATCACGCTGCCATCTGCGGCAAAGTTTAAAACGGATATAAAGCTCGGTTTTGTCGCCTTTACCCGTATAATCATCTCATCCCCTGAGTGATATACCTTTTTATTGAGTCGGACGTTGACCTGATAATATGGATCAGGTTTACCCTTTTCAGGTTTGACCCGTGCTTTGATGGTTACACGATAGGCAACCGAGGGAGGACGTTTTTTGGACTCACGGGTCACATCCACATCCCAGCGGAGTATCTCTTCGTAAATAATACGACCATAGGAAACAGAGTGAATAAAGTCGGCAGCCAGCATATTGTTGTGGATAAAGGTTTCAGCCTGGACCGACACGCCACAGACTTCCTCGATGGCATTTTGGCGTGCCCGTCTCAATGCCATATTTTGAGCTTCTTCAGGGGTGAGATTAGCAATTGCAGCCATACCTGTTGCGGTAACTGCCTTTCCATCCGAAGCCGACACTCCTTCGGCAAGAGTGAAAAGAAGAAAAAAAATAAAAGATCCTGTCAGGATTAGATGTTTTTTCATTTATATCTCACAAGAACCTGGCTTTGGTTATAGAACTTAAATGTGGGCGTCTGTTTCCGTCCTGAATGAAGCTTCCTGGCCATGTACGGAACGTGGTCAGTTACAAAGGATGAGATTTCTTTCATGGTAATATTTTTATCTTTATTTACGTCTGCCTTTCCGGTAAGCCCAAGGAGGAAATAGTATGTGAAAAGGCCATGTCCCTTTTCCGTATACCAGCTCGAAAGCTCTGTTCCTGCCGATGAATTTATAATGGATGTATTTTTTAGTGCAACAAGGGGGTTTTTAACAATAATGCCTACGGGACTTGCTTTTTTAAAGAGGGTGGCACCTGAAAAACAGGCGTCGGTAACAACCGTGATAGATTTGGCTTTAAGTTTGGACAAGTTACCGTAAAGCAGTTCAAGAGGATAGCCGCTTATACTGACATTGTTGGGATTGCCGTCAACCGGAAGGATGTAACCCTTTTTCGATTCAAGGCTTGGTGCACCGTGACCCGAATAATATACGAACACATCGGATTTTCCGGGGGTTACATAATCAAAAAGCGTGCCCTTGTAATTTTGGGCAGAGCCGAAGGTGTTTTCAAAAGTTCCTTTTGTTGCATTTGTCCTGAATATGATATTGCCCTCACGGTATCCGAATGTCCTGATAAGGCATTCTTTGACCCGCGTTGCGTCGGAAACAGCGTAATTTACCGGAGGAATGTCTCTATTCTTATAATCCTTGTTGCCTATAATTACTGCTACTGCATGGCGATTTACCGATTTTGCCTGTTTAAGATTTTTCAACTCCTGAGGGGTCTTTACGACTTCAATAATATCTTCAGGCTTTAATTTTTTAAGTTCCATCTTCGCCAGGCCGAAATATTTTTCCGCCTTATCAGTGGGAACTTCAGAAAGGGAAATTTCAAGCTCCATGGCAGCCTGTCTGTATTGTTGCAGCATGTAATGGCAGATCCCCTTTTCCCTGTGGGGCATATACTCGCCATAACGCATTCCGTAAAAACGGATTTTCTTTTTTTCTTTACTCTTTTTGCTTATTGCCTTGGCAAACTCGTCGACCGCCTCTTCATATCTGCCGTTTTCCTTGTATTCCAGTCCTTTTAGATAGGATTTCTTATAAGATTCAAGGGCGTATGCTTTCATTTGGAAGGCTGCCGCCTGGAGCAGGAAAAGAGATATGCCAACAAAGAGTACAAAAGCTGTTTTATTTATTAAGGCTTTCATTTTTATTTTTCTCCTTTTACCGTTGACTGATAAAAAATATATCGGTGCAAAAGGAATATTTCTTTAATAACTTATCAGATTTTGAGTTGAAGTGGATATTAATTTAATCAGATACTCAAGCTTCGCACCCCTTATATACAGCGAAGCCTTAATTTCTGAAAAATTGATTCGTATCGAAGGAGTGAATCGAGGCGGTTATATCATTTTCTTCCAGGTGATATGAAAATAATTATTTGGCAGCGTGTCCTGATATTTGGGATAAAGTGCATGAGTTGCTAAATTATATAGAATCGTACATCTATCCCAAATATCAGGACACTGCGAAAGAGTGGAAGCTGTGACCAACATATCACCTTACAGAAAATAATATAACCGCCTCGATTCACATCTGATCTTATATCTTACGCGCCATCAGGGCATCACTTATTGCAAAATAAGGATGCGAAACTTGAGTCAGATACTTAAAACTTGATAAACTCGTCAAAGTTTTTGAATAAACACCGGATTGCGTCGTAAAAAGGCTCATATACCCCCACTAAAAATCAGCGGGATAAAAAGGCGTAGCGGTTTTTCAGGAGCGAGACTATACATTATAGTATGTCGAGTTCCTGAAAAATCGCTACAACGCAGTAGATGAGACTTTTTATGACGCAATCAACTAAAATCTGTAAACGATAGACAAACTGCCTTCTTTTATATATTTACCTGCGGCTGCAGCTACGTCTATCTGTAATTTTTCAGATAAAACAGCTCCGAATCCAAGGGAGAAAATGTGGTCATGGTCATCACCCTTATCCCCAAAGAGTCGTATCATGTCAAGATCATCCGTTCCAACATAATATAACCTGTGGTCCGGCCGATAATAATAACCGGCTCTTAAGGCAAAGGGGGTTTCATTAATATCTATTATATATTCAAGTCCAAGGCGAACTTCAACTTCATCGTCGATTTTCCAGTTTGTATCCTTGACTCCCTGATCATTTATAAAATCATCGGTCAGGTCTGAGTATTCAATATAGTTTATATCAAAGGTTGTAGTAAAGTTGGAAAGAAAGCGAAAGGAAAAGCCAAGACCGTAAACATCAGGAACTTTCAGGATATGGTCGTATTCCCATTCCAAGAGATAATATTCATTAAGCGAAACAGGGTCCTGCCACCAATTGTAACGCTGTTTTACTGTTTCAAACTCGGGTCCCATCCTGTAAACCATGCCGATGTTAAATCCTTCAAAAGGGTTCCACAGCAAAGAGACGGTATAATGCTCTGCATTATCGGTGTCAGATACGGTTTCCCATTCTTCTACATCCGGATAAGGGGGAGACTGAGTTGAATCGTATCTTCTGCTTTTGAGATCGTAATCAAGCTGAGCCATTCCAATGGACAGCCCGATGGAAAAGGTGTCGGTCAGTTTAAAGCCTGCACCGATGCCAAGAGTAACTGCATCTAAACTTGCTTTTACTTTCTGGGGTTCGGTATCAGCATCATGCCAGGTAAAGTTGCTTTCCGTATTTAAAAGCTGGTGCCTGAAAAAGGCTATGGTGGCGTTTTCAGCAGGATATACGTAGCTTAGAAAGGAAAGACCGCTGACTGTATCATCAAATTCCTTTTTGCTGACTTGATCCTGGAAATGAGTGGTGATTTTCCCTATTTTATATTCAACGGAAAATTCCGGTTCGGTGAGTACGGTAAGACCAGCCGGGTTTGTGTAAGCGGCAGTTGCATCGTCGGCCAGTCCGATAAAAGCGCCTCCCATTGCATTTGCCCTTGCCCCGGGATTATTAAAACGAAAGTCCACCCCAAGAATATCAGGCCCCACAACAACTGCCCATGCGCCGGGGCATGCAAAAAAAAGAAAAAACAGGGAAAAAAATACGGTCATAAGCCTTTTTAACGTCATGTGCCCCCTCCTTTTTTATCTAATTTTACCATATATATATGATTTATTGATATAAATCAATGTTTTTATCATAAAAATGTTGCTGAAAACAAGTAGTTGCTGATCTTGTGGCGGATCTTTCCGTCTTGACACACAGTCCTCTTTAATTCATATTCTGGACTTATCAATGAATAGTTACTCATCAGGCGAAATATTGAATATCGAACAAGAAATATCGAACCGCAGAAGTTCGGGAAAGTATTTGTATATTCGATCACACCAGTTACGTGATTCGGTGTTCTGGGGTTTAATAAGCATAAAAATAGCTTAAGTTAATGTCATTGTTTAGTCGATTAATTTTACTATGCGATTCGAAGGACCCATATACAGGCCGCCGAGTGAGGCGGATTCCCTTTTGATACAGGCAACTATAGGCTGTCCTCACAATAAATGCACCTTTTGTATGATCTACAAGAAAAGGCCTGGATTTAAAGTCCGGGATATCTCTGAAAT
>JAUWOH010000449.1 GCA_030612225.1 Desulfobacteraceae bacterium | reverse complement strand
TGAAGCCTCGGAACGAACTCCCATATAAAATTCCTTAACATCTTTATCTTCCATCAGCTCACTCGATTTGCCTTTCATAACAAACCTGCCGTTTTCCAGAATAAGGCCGACCTGTGAAATGGACAAAGCCATCCGTGCATTTTGCTCAACCAGCAAAATTGTGACACCTTCTTCATTAATGCTTTTAATAATTTCAAAAATCTCCTGAACCAGAATTGGTGAAAGGCCCAGCGAGGGCTCATCTAAAAATAGAAGCTTAGGGCGGCTCATCAGGGCACGGCCGATGGCAAGCATCTGCTGCTCACCTCCTGAAAGAGTCCCTGCCCATTGATTTATACGATCCTTAAGAATAGGAAAATAAGCAAAAATTCGCTCAATGTCATCATTGATTTTACTGTGGTCATTACGGATATAAGCACCCATCACCAGGTTTTCTTTTACGGTGAGTTCTTCAAAAACCTCCCGCCCTTCCGGTACATAAGAAATCCCTCTGCGGACAATTTTTTCAGTATCCATACCATCTATGCGTTTGCCCATATATTCTATGGTGCCTTTATCAGGCTGGTCCTCAATAAGACCCATCACCGTCTTTAAAATGGTTGACTTACCCGCCCCGTTAACTCCAAGGATTGCGGTGATCGTTCCCTCTTCAACCGTCAGGGAAGCACCGCGAATGGCATAGATCAAATCATAATAGGTTTCGATATTTTTTATTTCAAGAATTGCGCCCATAAATTAAACTATTTCATTCTCTCCAAGATAGGCTTTTAATACTTCGGGATGTTTCTGAACTTCTTCAGGAGTCCCTTCGGTAATCGAACAGCCAAAGTTAATGGCCAGAATACGATCCGACACATCCATAACCATAGTCATGTCGTGCTCAATCAGTAAAATAGATATCCCCATTTCATCCTGAATATCCTTTATCCAGAAAATAATATCCTGCTTTTCCTCTGCGTTCATTCCTGCGCATGGCTCGTCAAGAAGTAATAACTCTGGCTCCAGGGCCAAGGCTCTTCCCAGTTCAATTAACTTCTGAACGCCGTATGGAAGGGCTCCCACCAACTTATTCCTGGTTGACTGCAAGTCAAGAAAATCGATAATTTCTTCAACTTTCTTCCTGTGAGTCATTTCTTCTTTACCGGCAAAGGAACTTTTTCCCCACATGAGCGCACCATGGAAAAGCCCTGTTTTCAGAAATATATGACGCCCCAGCATTATATTTTCCATGGCGTTCATATTACCGAAAAGCTCGATATTCTGAAATGTACGGGCAATTCCAAGTTTGGCTATCTGATGAGGTTTTTTTCTTTGAATTTTTTTTCCTTTAAAAAGAATCTGGCCCTGATCCGGTTTATAGATTCCGTTAATACAGTTAAACAACGTGGTCTTCCCGGCCCCATTGGGACCGATGATTGAAAAAATATCACCCTTTTGCATATCAAAGGAAATATCACTCAGGGCTTTCAATCCTCTGAAAGAGATAGACAGGTTGTTTACTTTAAAAAATGACATAAGCAGTAAAGATCCGGGTCCAGAGGGCCCAGCCTTGATTACCCCTGTAGGGGGTACCATCGTAAACGCCACACGTTGCGAGTTGCGTGTTACGGGTTGCGTGTCAAAAAAATCGAGGAACGAAGCACGAAACAAATTCAAGTACTTGTATGAACAAAACAAATAAGGAATATTAACATTTTTGCTATTTAAAAATTAGATAGAATTCATTTCATCACTCGTAACTCGCAACCCGTAACATGGGTTAATCAATCCTAGTTAATACTCATCCAGTTTGTTAATTTTTTAGCCTTCGCCCCTTCCATGCATTGAATCAGGTATGTCTGATTCTGACCCTGCCTGCATGAAGGATCATTAGGATCAAAAGGCTTATAGCTGATTTTTCCGGAAGTTCCCTGGAAATTCTTCAACCCTTCCATCTCTTTAACAAACCGCTCACGGGTCAGATCCCTGCCGGATCGATTTAAAGCCTCTACCATTGGCTCTACAAAGGCAAAGCCTGCATAAAAGAAAACTCCCCATCTCTCACCCTTTGCAGAAAATTCATCAAAAGCTTTTTTGTATTTTTTCATCAAAGGAAGGTCGGAATCCGGCATCTCGGAAAAGGCGGCAGAAATAACGCCTTTCCACAGACCCTTGCTGATTTTGTACATCAAAGGGAAATCGGAACAGGTACTTGTGCTCATCCATTGAGGGGCAAACTTCATGGCTGCTGAAGTTCCAACAACTCGAACGGCCTGACTAACGCCGACCCATAAAAGAACCATATCAGCTTTAGACTGGCGAAGTTTCATCACATGGGGTCTCATATCCGTATCTTTCATTTCAACGGGAATTTTTGCCACAAGCTTCATGCGACGAGTAGCCAGCTCATCTTCCGCACCTTTCACTCCGTTTTTTCCATAATCATCATTTGCATAAATAATTGCAATTCGCTTTTTGCCCATTTGATCAATTGCATACCTGCAAAGCGCCTTAGCTTCCATAGTATACAAAGGATATACTGCAAAGAGATGTTCTTGAGGGGGGGTGATCCAATTCATAGAGCCTGCAGCAGGACCTACCCATGGTATTTTTCGCTCCATAAGGTAGTCTTTTACAGCAAGGCCTGTTGCACTACCAACACCGCAAGCCCATCCAAACATCCCTATTCCTTCCTGGAGTTCCTTAACCCCTGCTTTTGTCTTG
>JAUWOH010000139.1 GCA_030612225.1 Desulfobacteraceae bacterium | reverse complement strand
GTTGTTTTTGTGCAAAGTCCCGGCAAGGGCGACGATGACAGTGACTTTGATTTTGGCGGTTCGGTCACAAGCCTTGTCTCTCTCAAGCAGGCAAAATATGTGCGGGAAGATTATGAAGACGGGAAAGCCTATATTTTTTACCAGCATATGCGAACACCCGGTCTTTCCGAGAACTTTTACAAAAGCATACAGCAGGATGTGGGTATATTTTTAACAAAGGGTGAAGTTATCAGCGTCTCTAAAAACGGAGATGGAATGATAGTAGAAGCCGACAACACCCTTCTTGGTGAAAAGATACAGGTCAAAGCGGATATGGTAGTACTGGCTGCCGGAATGGTACCGGCTACTGCGGACGATCCTGTAGTTAACCTGGCTTACAGACAGGGACCTGCATTCAGGGATATAGATCTTTTTAACGGATATGTGGATTCAAATTTCATATGCTTTCCATATGAAACCCAGAGAACAGGAATTTATTCTGCCGGGTGCATCCGCAGGAGCATGACCGTAGAAGAATCCATCGAAGATGCAACAGGGGCTGCTCTTAAAGCGATTCAATGTATAGAGTCGGTAAACAGGGGCGTTTCGGTTCATCCAAGATCCGGAGACATGACCTTTCCTGACTTTTTCTTCCAGAGATGTACACAGTGTAAACGGTGTACAGAGGAATGTCCCTTCGGGGCTCTGGATGATGATGAAAAAGGAACACCAAAACCGAATCCGACTCGGTGCAGACGCTGCGGCACCTGCATGGGAGCATGTCCTGAACGAATAATAGGATTTGCCGATTATAATATAGACAGTATCGGCTCCCAGGTGAAAGCAGTGGGAGTACCTTCTGAAGACGATTATGACGAGCCACCCTTTCGTATCCTCGGTCTGGTTTGTGAAAATGACGCATACCCGGCTCTTGATATTGCAGGTTTGAACCGGCTGTCCTATTCTGCCGATGTACGGCTTATTCCTGTGAGATGCCTTGGATCAGTGAATGTGATCTGGATCAAGGATGCACTTGCACAGGGCATGGACGGTGTTTTCCTGCTCGGATGTAAGCACGGGGATGATTACCAGTGCCATTTTGTAAAGGGAAGTGAACTTGCAGACATAAGAATGAAAAAGATAGGTGAAGCTCTATCGAGCCTGGCACTGGAAGAAGAACGGGTAGCACAATTTGAGGTTGCAATCGATGATTATGACAAACTCCCCAAGATGATTAATGATTTTGTGGAAATGGTTGAAGACCTTGGGCCGAACCCGTTTAAGGGATTCTAGTTGAGCCAATTACAAAACATCCCCTTTTGTCCGATATCTTCGTCAGGCTCAAATTTTAATCCTCGAAATACTACATGTATTCCTGTGGTTAAAATTTTCGCCTTCCTTGATCTCGAACAGATAAGCGGAGACTTCGAAATTGAACATTTTGAAAATGGCTCTAGTTGATTGATGATTTTCGATTGACTATTGAAGATTAATTTTTCAATCGCCAATCTTCAATAGTCAATATAAGAGGAGATATTAATATGGCGAACACATACATGATTGAGCCTGATATAGGATTTATTAAAGAAATTGTCGGGCTGGGTGGCGGAGATCTGAAAAAATGCTTTCAGTGCGCAACCTGCTCGGTTGCCTGTACGATTTCCCCGGACAACAAACCGTTTCCCAGAAAGGAAATGATTGCAGCATCCTGGGGGCTGAAGGACAAGCTTGTTGCAAACTACGATATATGGCTGTGCCACAACTGTGGTGACTGTACAACTTTGTGTCCTAGAGGAGCAAAGCCGGGTGATGTCCTTGGAGCTATTCGTTCCTATGCCATCGCAGATTACGCTACACCAAAAGCACTAGGCAAGGCAATTAATGATCCTAAAAAACTCCCCCTTCTCCTGGCGATTCCTGTGGTGATCTTTATTGTTCTGGGTCTTATTACAGGTTTTTTAAACTTCAACCCTGGGGGAGCTGAAATAGTTCATTCACATTTCTTTTCCACATGGCTGGTCGATCTGGTTTTTATCCCGCTTACAGTCTGGGTTATAGCGATTTTCGCCATGGGTCTTAAAAGATTTCTAAATGACATTCATGAAAACGCTTTGCTTACAGGGAAAACCGATAAAAAGGAACTTGAAATTGGTGGTTTTATCCAGGGGCTTATCCGTGTTATCCCAAAGATTTTATTACACAGGCAATTTAATGAGTGCGGTGACAACAAGGACCGTGCCACAGCGCATTTGCTTGTACTTTATTCGTTTATAGCGCTGTTTATTGTAACGAATATATTCTTTTTTACATTGTATATTCTGCAGATCCACGGCCCCTATTCCCAGATGAATCCCGTTAAATGGCTTGCCAATATAGCTGGACTTGCCCTTATTGTGGGCAGCATCCTGCTTATAAAGAACCGTCTGGCTAAAACAGACCAGGTGAGCAGCTACGTTGACTGGTATTTGCTTTGCCTTGTTCTGGGGTTGGGCGTTACCGGTATGGGTACTGAAATAACAAGACTGGTAGGCTGGGCCTTTGTTTCTTACTGGCTGTATTTCATCCATCTTGTTTTTGTATTCATGCTCTTTGCTTTTTTGCCGTTTTCAAAGATGGCCCATCTTGTATACAGAACAGTTGCCATGGCATATGGCGAGTATATAAACCGGACGTAAATTACCTGCCCCCCGTAGAATGAGTGGTTTTATGAAGACCCCTTGAAGGGATAGCCGTCAGGTTAAGAATTAGTTTGTTTTTTAATTGACAATTCGCAATTAACTATTCACAATTTACAATTTGTTTTTAAAAAATACATTTTTAAAGACAAATAATTGTCAATTGTGAATTGAAAATTGATAATTGTTAATAATAATAGCCCATTTTTCTCTTAACCTGACGGCCATGCCATCAAAGGGGTCTAAAAGCATCGCGATTCCTTAAGATTACAATCCAATATCAAGGAAGTAGCCCGAATGAACGTCGAACACGTGTCTTGGCATAGCATTCGCGAAGCTAGATCGAACGCTTGTCTCGGCGTAGCCTTTGCGAAGATGGATCCAACGTCGAATTTTGAATGAGGTATTCTGCCAATTTCTAAACCGGCGGAGCACTTCGGTCCCTCAGCATAAACTCACCGATTTCAACATTCGATCCGCCGGAGGCGGACAAGTGCTTGCTCGCCTTTGGCGAGTTCGCTGTTCAAAAAACGCTTTACTCTGCTTATTTGTTTGTCCACCGCCTTTTTAGACGGTTTCGTAAAAAGTTCAAATTCAAGACGTAGCGGTTTTTCAGGAATGAGACTATACATATAGTATGTCGAGTTCCTGAAAAACCGCTACAACGAAGAAGTTGGGCTTTTTACGAAACCGTCCTCTTTAGAAGTAGTACTTCACTGCCGCATAAACTTTGTAGTCGTTTAATTTCTCTCCGAATTCAGTATAGTCTTTTCCCAAAAGAAATGTAGCTCTAAGCTCGAGTTCAAGGTTGGTTATGGGAGTGTATATTATCTGGGGCATGATTGAACCGCTTTTATCATTTATATTGTAGAGGCAGGTAACAGAAGGCGTAAAATACAAAATGTCAAACGGCTCTTTTTGCGACACCTTCAGATAAAGATAATCTTTCATTACGGTTTGTTTGTTATAAAACTGACTTCCATATTCCCTGCTTTTAGAAAGCTTAGCCATGCTCTGGCTGCTTATGTACTCCTGGTATCCATCTTCAATAAAGGTAAAGTAATCTTTCATTTCATCCGAGGTGTAACCCTGACCATTTTTGAAATATTCGAAAATATAAGTTGTGTCATGACTTGTAAGATAGCGGATACCGAGAAGATAACTTTTTGCGTCATATTCTTTTTCAGTCAGATTCCCCTGCTTATCAGTTATATATTTTACATAATCCAGAACAATGGCTGCTTCACCGTGGATTTCAAAATTTACAGAAATATTTTTAGAAAAATCGACTCCAAACCTGTCTTCAACTTCTTCTCCAGACAGAAACATAATGTCCAGATCTGTATCAAAAGCAAAAAAATAAATCTTACCTCCCCATACAATCTCCCTTTCCGTCCCCCACTCATCATTAATATGTCTTGATACCGGGAGAATTACAGGTGTTAAAGCGATGGTCTTTAGGACGCCATCCATGCTTTTTATCAAATCACCTGTGACAACATAATATCCTTCCAGAGTTGTATCAGGATCTTCGATGTCTTTCGAGCGGCTAAAAAAGGCAGCCGGGTTCCAGGCATACCCCTTGCCCCACTTTAATACTTTTTTGCCGGCGTCTAATGTTATAGACGGAGCCGGCAGCAGAGATACATAAGCCTCTTCCGTTCGGCTGTCATTTACCCAGTCTTCTTCCTTGTTATAGTAGAAGTCTCCATTGAGGCGAGCGTAAAGTTTTACTATGCTAACCTGGTAACTTCCTTCAACCTTGAGATCAAATTCAGTCTGATAAAAGGTTTCATTATCCCTGCCGTTCGGGTATCTCTGATGAAAAAGGAGGCTGTCCTCATCGAACCCCTTTATTGTCTCAGATATTTCAAATTTGGCATTGAATGAATACGGTTTTTTTTCAACCTCAGGAATTTCAAAGTCTAAATCGAGTGTATCTGAACTTTTATCTTCAGCCATTAAAGAGCCGGAAAAGGAAATGGACAGGAAGAATAAAAGGCACAATATACGAAAAAAAAACTTCATTGCTACCTTAGACTTTCCACTTTAGGCATATAATTTAAAGTAAAAACTTCGTCAGGCAGATCTTTTGCTTTCATCTTTGCAAAAATCATAATCGATTTATACCCTTTATAGAGCGGGCTGTCTGTCTCGATTACGGCAGGACGAACAATACCGCCGCCAAAATCTTTGACCTTTTTAAAATATAGGGTTTTAATAAGCATTCCCGATGAAGCGAAGCATTCTGTTTTGTCCGGAAGAAGGCTTTTACCATAAACCCACATTTTTATTCTGTCATAGGCAACGGTGTTTGTCTTTGCTTTAAGATGAAGGATATGTCCTTTGTCTGTTGCTTCAACCTTTTCACAGTTGTATTCCGCACTGTAATCAAGGCGCATAATATCCGAATTGTTGAACACTCCTCCTGTCACAGACTGAAGACTGGTTATGCGTATCGGTTTGCCGACATTAGGGATGTAAAGCCACATGTTTTCCCCGATCCGCAGAGTGCTTCTACCTTTTTCACTGGCTGGAGACAAAAAAACAGATGCCATCTTCTCCTTTCCTTTTTTAACAGCGTACATGACAAACTCTTTTTTTGAACCATCCGGTTCAATATCCATCAGCTTTCTGTACATTTCATAACTTTCCGGGTTCAGATTACGATCAACTTTTTTAAGCATTTCATTTCCGTCAAGAGCAAATGCCGGTGCAGCGGCAAACAGGCAAATAAAAATTACAAGTAGTATTTTCTTCATAATACACCTCTTAAATTAATGTAACTCAGGTTGTGAGGTTCAGGGTTCACAGTTCACGGTTGAAAAAAACAAAAAGCATAAGAGAATTATAAGGCTCTCTTTTGAAGATTTAAAAATGAATTCAAGGGCTGAGATCAAAAATGCTTTAGTCGTTGTATATTGTTGTATAGTTCATTGAGAAAACCGTGAACCCTTGAACGGTGAGCCTGAGTTACTTTTATTCCTATACATGCCCCAGGGCATCAACCGGTTCCATCCTGGAAGCCTTATATGCTGGTTGTAAAGTGGCAAAAACCGAAACCAGTAAAACTATTGCCGACACCCAGGCAAGCTCTGAAAAACTAATTGTCGGAGACAATAAAAGATTATCCATCCTGGCAAAAGCATACCGGATTTTGTAAATGTTTAAAATATAAATCCCGAAGATCCCGATAATATTGCCGGCCAGGACACTGATAAGCCCAAGGGATAATCCTTCCGCCAAAAACAGTCCCATTATTTTGCCTGGAGCAGTTCCAATGGCGGCCATCGTTCCGATTTCCCTTACCCTTTCGTAAACAGACATCATCATAACATTTAAAATGCTTATAAGAACAATAGCGATCATAATTATTTTCATAGAAACAGTCATAATGTCTATCATGTTAGCTATATTTGAAAAAGGTGAAAGTTTTTCCCATGTATGTATTTCAAATACAGTTTTTCCTTTTTTATTTTTAAACTTAGCCAGAGCAGATTTAAGGTCTGTATAAACATCGTTGAGTTTATCAAATTTTTTAATCCGTAAAGCGATTTCTATAACTTCCGGTTTTTCCATACGAAGCAAAGATTCAGCATCCTTTATATGCATATACCCTTCCTTGCCCTGAGGCCCTAAAATGCTTTCTATAATCCCGGCCACCGTGAAATTGAGGCCGTTTACAGAGCCATTCTTGTTGTTGGCTACAAGCACCACAGAGTCTCCAATTTTAATCTTCAAACCTACGGCCAATTTTTCAGGAATAATGATTTCTCCCGGTTTGAGCAAAATATCCGGTATTTGGCTGCCACTGAATTTCATGCGCTCACTGACATTGGGGCAAACTTTGATTTCCTTTAACGGATCTATAGCATTTAATCGGATGTTAGTGGTTTCTGCGAAATTACTTAGCATAGCGCTTAGCTTTATTCTTGGTGAATAAGCCTCAACATCAGGATTCTCCTTGAGTACTTTTTCAAGCGTTTTGTAACCTTTTTGATTAATTGTCAGGTTCAGCGGACTGGTATCGATAGAAGATACATAGCCTTTTTTGTGAATTTGCATCTGGGCAAGATTGGAGTCGGTAATCTGGCCGATCATCATTGCCTTGAATGAGCCGGCAAGTCCTGAAAAAAGTATTACCATCAATAGGCCGAGTGTGATCAGCATTGATGTCAGCAATGTCCTTCGCTTATATCGCATCAGGTTCCGCAATGCTATTTTAAAAATTCGAATCATTATATTTCTCCTTCATTATTTTTTCTTTGGTTAAACAAGTATTCCGTCTTCTAACGTATGAATAACCTCAGCTTCTTCCATGACTCCTGGATCATGAGTGGAAAAGATGAATGTAGTTTTGAATTCATCCCGCATAGTGCGCATAAGACGAATAACATTTACTGCAGATTTTTTATCCAGATTTGCAGTTGGCTCATCTGCAAGAACAAGTTTTGGCTGTGTCACCAGAGCCCGAGCCACTGCGACCCGCTGCTTCTGACCTCCTGAAAGCTGGTCGGGAAATTTATCTTTCTGATCAAGCATTCCAACAGATTCAAGAACCTTTAATACCATTTTCTTTCGTTTTGATACCGATTCATTTTTTATCATTACAAGAGGATATTCATCGTTTTCATAGGCGGTTAGCACTGGAAAAAGATTGAATGCCTGATATATATACCCAAGTTTAGAGCCCCTGAATGCTGCACTCTGTC
>JAUWOH010000034.1 GCA_030612225.1 Desulfobacteraceae bacterium | reverse complement strand
TGCTTTAACAAACGATTTTGCAGGCCAGTAGCTCTAACGGTAGAGCGTCGGACTCCAAATCCGGGTGTTGGGGGTTCGAATCCCTCCTGGCCTGCCAATTCATTCTATTAAAGACAAAGGTCGCGAAGCCTGTGGCATGGGTTAATTGAAGTCCATGACCGCTTTAACTTTGAGCTTTTGACCGTTTTAGGAGAGAAAGTGGGACGCTTACAAAGAAAAAAAGCCTCAAGTGCAAAGAAAAAAAAAGCTAAAGCGCCGGGATCATTAACGGCCGTAAAAGATGCTTCTTTAAAACCTATTGAAGGTTTTGCTAAAGAAAAGAAAAAGAAGCAGGTGACTAAAGCTGTTACTAAAACTGCAGCAGGAAAACAAAGAAGTAATTTTATTACCAACAGCATTCAGTTTCTCAGGGAAGTTAAGTTTGAGCTTAAAAGAGTAACATGGCCTACACGCAAGCAGACAATGGGGTCTACAGTTGTTGTGATTATTCTGGTTACAATAATAGCATTTTTTCTTGGAGCAGTGGATATAGGCCTGTCGAGCCTGGTAAGGTTGGTTCTTCAGTAAATTAAGGAGAGAATTGAGTGGCGCTTAAATGGTACGTAGTTCATGTCTATTCAGGTTTTGAAAGCAAGGTCAAGTCTGCCCTTGAAGAAACGGTAGCATCTTTACCTCATCCGGAAAAATTTGGTGAGGTTCTTGTACCCACGGAAGAAATTGTTGAACTCGCTAAAGGAAAAAGGAAGACTTCTTCTCGAAAATTCTATCCCGGGTACATACTTGTCAGGATGGAACTGGATGATGAAACCTGGCATGTTGTGAACAATACACCAAAGGTTACCGGGTTCTTAGGCGGAAGGGAAAAGCCAACACCGATTTCCGATAAAGAAGCTGATCAGATTTTAGACCGTATGGAAGCCGGCAAACTTAAACCCCAGCCTAAATACTATTTTGAAACAGGGGATGAAATTCGTGTGGCAGATGGTCCATTCACAAATTTCAATGGTACTGTGGAGGAAGTTAATGCTGAAAAAGGAAAGATTAAAGTTTTAGTCAGCATATTCGGGCGTTCAACACCGGTGGAACTGGATTTTGTACAGGTAGAAAAGATATAAAACACTATAGATCCGGATAAAGAAACAGGAGTAGAGAGGAAACATGGCAAAAAAAGTTATGGTAATGATAAAATTGCAGGTTGAGGCAGGGAAGGCCAATCCGTCGCCTCCGATTGGTCCTGCTTTGGGGCAGCATGGCGTAAATATTATGGATTTTTGTAAGGCATTTAATGCCAGGACTGCAAATGATGAAGGGATGATCATACCTGTTGTTATTACTGTATTTCAGGATAGGTCATTTACATTTATTACCAAAACACCGCCTGCATCCATCCTGTTAAAAAAAGCAGCAAAGATTGCCAAGGGAGCAGGTGATCCAAAACGCGATAGGGTTGGCAAGGTTACTCGCAAACAGGTGGAAGAGATTGCCAACGTGAAAATGGTTGATTTAAATGCTGGTAGTTTGGAAGCAGCCTGCCGGATAGTGGAAGGTACGGCCAGGAGTATGGGGATTGATGTCGAAAAATAAGGAGTGAATAGGAAAGATGCCTAAACGGGGTAAAAAATATATTGAATCAAGAAAGAAGACGGATATGGGGGAAAATTCTTTTGACGAGGCTGTAAAGCTGATAATAGATTCATCTTATGTAAAATTTGATGAAACTGTTGATGTTGCTGTCCGACTTGGCGTTGATCCGCGACATGCCGATCAAATGGTTCGCGGGACGGTTGTGCTGCCGAACGGTCTTGGCAAAGAAGTAAAAGTTCTGGTATTTGCAAAAGGAGAAAAAGAAAAAGAAGCCACGGATGCAGGAGCCGATTTTGTGGGAAATGACGATCTGGTTGGCAAGATAAAAGAGGGCTGGTTCGGTTTTGATAAAGCTGTAGCCACACCGGATATAATGGGGACTGTTGGAAAGATAGGGAGAATCTTAGGTCCACGAGGGCTTATGCCCAATGCAAAGACAGGAACTGTTACCTTTGATATTACAAGAGCGGTTAAAGAACTAAAAGCAGGCAAGATAGATTTCCGGGTTGAGAAGGCAGGCATTATTCATGCACCTGTGGGCAAGGTCTCATTCGGTGCAGAGAAGATCGCTGAAAATGTCGCTGCCTTTTTAGAAACGGTAATGCGTCTCAAACCGGCTTCAAGTAAAGGAACCTACCTGAAGGGTATCGCCATATCGACTACGATGGGGCCTGGAATCAAAATAGACATTTCCAGTGTTAAAGATTTAATCAAATAAAAGTAAGCATTTACAGGCACCGCATCTGCGCATAACCAGGGCAACCAGTATAATATAGCTGATCGCTCTGATTACGCATATCTGCACAGCACCTGTAAACGCTTACAGGACACATATTGTGTAACCTTATTTATTCCGAATTGGTGTGAACAGATATAAATAAAGCATTTTAATAATTCCTGTCAAAGACCGCAGGTGCGCTTGAACTGACGTTAGAGTATAGCGAGCGTTTAATCGGTACTCCAGGCCTGCATAGACAGTTATGATGATTTGTTGTTTATGATTGAAGCAGTAAGAATGTGTTTTGGATCAATCACAGTAAAAAAGCGCAAATCGCCTTTGGTTTTTTACAGGTCAGGAAAGGGGGTGTTATAAGACGTGAAAATAAATGAAAAGAAAAGAATTATTGAAGATCTCCATGAAAAATTCTCAAAATCAAAAGTTGTAATCCTGACCGATTATAAAGGTCTTGATGTCGATTCTATCAATGATTTGCGAAAAAGGCTGAGGGAATCACAAATTCAATATCAAGTGGTTAAAAATTCACTTTTGATCAGAGCTTCCAAAGATACTGATGTTGAATTGATAAAGGACAGTTTCAAGGGGCCAAGTGCAGTTGCATTGAGCTTTGATGACCCGGTTTCACCTGCAAAGGTTTTGACTAAGTTTGCCGGCGAAAATGAAAAGCTTGAAATTAAAGTCGGTGTCATGAACGGAAAGGTGCTTGATATAAGTGCAATTAAGGCTCTTTCGGCTCTGCCTTCTCGTGAAGCACTCATAGGGCAGTTGCTTTCCGTAATGAATGGTGTGCCCACCGGCTTTGTAAGAGCACTTACCGACATACAAAGAAGGTTGCTTAATGTTATGTTAGCAATAAAGGATCAGAAAGAGGCTGCATAAGATATTAAAACATAAAAACCGATGAATTTGATTTTTTTAAATTCTTTAAGTGATTTTGGAGGAAAAATAGTATGGCTACAATTACCAAAGAAGATGTAATAGATTTTATAGCGAACATGTCAGTGCTTGACTTGTCTGAGCTTGTTAAAGAAATGGAAGAGAAATTCGGGGTGTCGGCTGCTGCTCCTGTTGCGATGATGGCCGCAGGCTCCGCAGGTGATGCAGGAGGCGCTGCTGCTGAGGAACAAACAGAGTTTGATGTTATTTTGACAGCATTTGGTGATAAGAAGATTCAGGTTATAAAGGAAGTCAGAACAATTACAGGCCTGGGGCTCAAGGACGCTAAAACACTTGTAGATGAAGCTCCCAAACCTGTCAAAGAAGGTATTCCAAAGGATGAGGCAGAAAAAATTAAGAGCCAGCTTGAAGAAGTCGGAGCTCAGGTTGAGGTAAAGTAGTAGAAGAACAAGAATAATCTTTATGATTTTGTAAAAAGCAAAAAACTACTTTTTAAGAATCGTTTTAGGTTTTAGGTTTTGAGTGTATGACAAAACAGACAATTACATTAACCTAAAACCTGAAACTTAACCCCTAAAACCTGATGAATTCGATTTTTTTGCGAATACATCAATTTCCGGGAGAAGTCATGTCCAAAAGGTCTTTGGTAATCAAGCGTATAAGAAAAAACTTTGGCCGGATAAAGAAAATCATTGAAATTCCTGACCTTATAGGAATGCAGAGGGAATCATTTAAACGGTTATTACAAATGGATGTTCCACCGGAAAAACGTGAGAACATCGGTTTGCAGGCCGTTTATAAGTCCGTATTTCCCATTAAGGATTTTACCGGAAGTGCTTCCCTTGAATTTGTTTCATACAGATTTTCAGAGGTGAAGCACAGTGTGGAAGAATGTATTCACAGGGGGATGAGCTATGAAATTCCTCTGCGCATTACTGTCAGGCTGGTCGTATATGATATAGACAGCGAAACAGGAGTTTCAAATATTCGCGATATTAAAGAGCAGGAGATTTATTTCGGCACCCTTCCTTTAATGACGGAAAAAGGTACATTTATCATAAACGGGACAGAGAGGGTCGTAGTCAGCCAGCTTCACCGCTCATCCGGCGTTTTTTTCGATCATGATAAGGGAAAGACACATTCAAGCGGTAAAATTATTTACAGCTCCAGAATCATCCCTGTCCGTGGTTCATGGATCGACATGGAAATAGATCCAAAGGATATTGTGCATATCAGGATCGACAGAAGACGTAAGTTTCCGGTTACGATTTTATTTAAAGCTTTTGGTTACAGCGTTGAAGATATTCTTTCCTTTTTTTATCAAACTGAAAAGATTATTCTTCGCGGTAAGAGCATTTATAAACAGTTTAATGCCGATCTTATTAAGGGGCAGCGTGCCGGCAAGGATATTAAAGATCCGGAAACCGGCGATATTCTTGTGAAAAAAGGTCGGATCATTACACAGAAAGCAATTAAAAGACTTCAGGCCACAAAGGCCGAAACGATCCGGATAACGGAGTCTGATGTTATAGATAAGGTTGTTGCCCATACAATTGTCGATCCTGAAAGTGGAATGCCCATTATCAAGGCCAATGAAAGCATTGATGATGAAATATTTTTGAAATTAAAAGATGCCGGCATTTCTGAATTTGAAGTGCTGTTTATTGACATGGTGTCAATCAGCGATTCCATTTGCAAAACCCTGTTGCTTGATAAGGTTGAAACCAAAGAAGAAGCCATTATTGAAATATACAGGAGGCTCAGACCGGGTAATCCTGCAACCCCTGAAGTAGCTCAGGCTTTTATTGACAACCTGTTTTTCAAGACAACTTATTATGACCTTTCAGAGGTTGGCCGTCTGAAAATCAACCAGCGCCTCGGCCTTAATAGTCCGATTAATCTCAGAACTCTCAGGAAAGAAGATATACTTCTTACGGCCAAAGCCCTTATATCTCTAAAAGATACCCAGGGAACTGTTGATGATATCGATCATCTTGGCAACCGGCGTGTCAGAGCTGTGGGGGAGCTTCTTGAAAATCAGTATCGTATAGGACTGGTTCGTATGGAACGGGCCATTAAAGAACGGATGAGCCTTCAGGAAGTCGATGCACTTATGCCGCACGACCTAATTAATCCAAAACCGGTTTCCGCTGTAGTTAAAGAGTTTTTTGGGACCAGCCAGCTGTCACAGTTCATGGATCAGACAAACCCACTTTCAGAGACAACCCACAAAAGGCGGCTCAGTGCGCTTGGACCGGGCGGGCTTACACGTGAACGCGCCGGATTTGAAGTTAGGGACGTACATCCGTCCCATTACGGCCGGATTTGCCCTATCGAAACTCCTGAGGGACCGAACATCGGGCTTATTGTATCCCTGAGCACTTATGCAAGGGTTAACAATTACGGGTTTATAGAAACACCTTACAGGGTTGTCGAAAACGCAATAATTTCAAAAGAAGTAAAGTTCTTTGATGCATTTGAAGAAAGAGAACACCCTATTGCTCAGGCGAATGCCCTTGTAGATGAAAAGGGTAAATATGTTAATCAGCTTGTTACGTCACGTGTAGCAGGTGAATTCATGATGGTTAATCGTGATGATATAGAACTTATGGATATATCTCCCAATCAGCTTGTGAGCATCTCAGCTTCTCTTATTCCTTTCCTGGAGAATGATGATGCCAACAGGGCACTGATGGGATCAAACATGCAGCGACAGTCTGTTCCCTTATTGATATGTGAGTCGCCGCTGGTCGGTACCGGTATCGAGGGTATAGTGGCGAGAGATTCGGGGGTCGCAATAGTTGCAAAAAGGGATGCCCAGGTTGTGGACGTGGATGCTTCCCGCATTGTCTTAAAGCATGATCCGTCGGGAGTTTCTTCAGAAAAGGATGTAACGATCTATAACCTTTCAAAATTTATTCGAAGCAATCAAAATACATGTTTCAACCAGCGCCCTATTGTCAGACATGGCCAGCGGGTTAAGAAAGGAGAAATAATTGCAGACGGACCGGCAACAGAAAGGGGAGAGCTTGCACTTGGAAAAAATGTAACCGTAGCTTTCATGCCATGGAGCGGATACAATTATGAGGATTCTATTTTAATTGGTGAGAGGCTTGTAAGAGAAGGTGTTTTTACATCGATTCATATTGTAGAATTAGAGATTGTAGCAAGGGATACCAAACTGGGAAAAGAAGACATCACACGGGATATACCGAATGTCGGGGATGAAGCTTTAAGAAACCTTGATGAAAGCGGTATTGTCAGACTTGGTGCTGAAGTTGATGCCGGCGACGTTCTGGTAGGGAAGATTACGCCAAAGGGAGAGACCCAGCTTTCTCCCGAAGAAAAGCTGTTGCGTGCCATATTTGGTGAAAAAGCAGGGGATGTAAAAGATACCTCCCTGCGAGTTCCGCCCGGTGTTAAAGGAATTGTTATTGATGCCAAAGTTTTTTCGAGGCGTGGCGTTGAAAAAGATGATCGTGCAAGTATGATAGAAGACGATGAGATCACTGCACTTGAAAAAGACTGCAATGATGAACTTGGTGTTATCGAAGATGTAGTTCGCGATAAGATAGAGCATTTACTTTGCGGGCAAAAATGTTACGCTCCTTTGAAAAAGGGCAAAAAGGTTCTTATTCCAAAGGGCGCTATGATAGACTCTAATATACTTGCCGGAATTCCTGTAGCTCAGGTTGAAGGGATTGTTTTGAAAGATCCTTCAATTACGGAAAAAGTCCATGAAATCCTTGAACGATACAGGGATCAGCGTGAGCTTTGCAGAATGGTCTATGAACAACAGGTCAGCAGGTACACAAAAGGTGATGACCTTCCGCCAGGCGTAATTAAGATGGTCAAGATCTATGTGGCTATGAAGAGAAAGCTTTCCGTAGGGGACAAGATGGCTGGTCGCCACGGTAACAAAGGTGTTGTGTCAAGGATTCTTCCTCAGGAAGATCTGCCTTACTTTGAAGATGGGACTCCTGTGGATATGGTTCTTAATCCTCTTGGTGTGCCTTCCCGTATGAATGTCGGGCAGATTCTTGAGATTCATTTAGGACGCGCTGCAAAAGGTCTTGGTGATCAGCTTAATTACCTGCTTAAAGAAGCTAAAATAAAAGAGCTTAGGGAAAAAGTACAAAAAATATTTTCTGATAAGGAAACAAACAAGATAATCAGCAGCATGGACGAAACCGAGCTTTGTGATTTTGCCGGAAATTATAAAAATGGTGTTCACATGGCTACTCCGGTTTTCGATGGCGCAAAAGAAGATGAAATCAAGTCGCTGCTTGATGAAGCCGGTCTTAACTCCAGCGGTCAGGCAACTTTATATGACGGCCGTACAGGGGATGCCTTTGATGAAAAAATAACGGTTGGCGCAATGTATGTCATGAAACTGCATCATCTTGTGGATGATAAAATACATGCAAGGTCTATTGGTCCGTACTCACTAGTAACCCAGCAACCTCTTGGCGGAAAAGCCCAGTTCGGTGGTCAGAGGCTTGGTGAAATGGAAGTCTGGGCTATGGAGGCTTATGGCGCTGCTTATGCCCTTCAGGAATTTTTAACTGTTAAGTCTGATGATATGGCCGGAAGGACACGCATGTATGAAAAGATTGTGAAAGGTCAGAATGTACTTGAACCAGGCATACCGGAATCTTTCAGGGTTATGACAAAGGAATTGAAAAGTTTGGGCTTGAATATTGAGCTTCTGGAAGAATAAAAGTAAAGAGGAATAAAATATGGACAATTTATACGATTTCTTCGCAAAACCCACGAATCCAAAGCGCTATTCAGCTATCCGGGTTTCGCTGGCTTCTTCAGAACAGATCCGGCAATGGTCCTATGGCGAGATAAAAAAGCCGGAGACAATAAACTATCGTACATTCAAACCGGAACGTGATGGCCTTTTTTGTGCTAAAATATTCGGTCCGACAAAAGATTATGAATGCAATTGCGGCAAATACAAGCGTATGAAACACAGGGGGGTTATTTGTGAAAAGTGTGGTGTAGAAGTCATTCAATCCAAGGTGCGAAGAGAGCGCATGGCTCATATAGAACTGGCAACTCCTGTTTCGCATATATGGTTTTTGAAAAGTCTTCCCAGTAAACTTGGCAATCTTTTGGATTTGACGCTTAAAAACCTGGAAAAAGTTCTTTATTTTGACAGCTATATCGTAATCGATCCAAAAGATACCGGGCTTACTCGTTGTCAACTCCTGTCGGATGATAAATACGCAGAGGCGCTTGAACTATACGGATCAGATTTTAAAGCAGGAATAGGCGCAGAAGCGGTAAGGGAAATACTGAAAGATATTAATCTTGACGAAATATATAATGAAATCAGAGCTGATATTCGAAGTACAGGGTCCGTAGCAAAACGGCAAAAGCTGGCAAAACGTATAAAGGTTATAGATGCTTTCAGGCGAAGCGGTATAGATCCGGTCTGTACGATTATGGATGTCATACCTGTCCTTCCGCCTGATCTCCGTCCTCTGGTACCACTTGAAGGTGGCAGGTTTGCAACATCCGACCTGAATGATCTTTATCGCCGTGTAATTAATCGAAATAACCGGCTGAAACGTCTTATTGATTTAAAAGCTCCGGACATTATTATCCGCAATGAAAAAAGGATGCTCCAGGAGTCGGTGGATGTTCTGTTTGATAACGGTCGACACGGAAGAGTAATTACAGGGACTAATAAACGGCCGCTAAAATCCTTAAGTGATACCTTAAAAGGGAAACAGGGACGTTTTCGACAGAACCTCTTGGGGAAAAGAGTCGATTATTCGGGACGTTCTGTTATTACTGTGGGGCCGAATTTAAGATTACACCAGTGTGGTCTTCCGAAGAAGATGGCCCTGGAGCTGTTCAAACCATTTGTTTATTACCGGCTTGAGCTAAAAGGTATAGTTTCCACTGTTAAGAGCGCCAAAAAGATGGTGGAGCGGGAAGTTCCTGAAGTATGGGATGTACTGGATGAGGTGGTTAAGGAGTATCCAGTTCTTTTAAACCGTGCGCCAACACTGCACCGTCTTGGCATTCAGGCTTTTGAGCCGATTCTCATTGAAGGAAAAGCCATGCAGCTCCACCCGCTTGTATGCACGGCATTTAACGCGGACTTTGACGGAGACCAGATGGCCGTTCACATACCACTTTCCGTTGAGGCACAGATAGAAGCGCGCGTTTTGATGCTTTCGAGTAACAATATACTTTCTCCTGCAAGCGGGAAACCGATTATCGTTCCAAGTCAGGACATTGTTCTTGGAATATATTACATGACAAGAGGGCTTGTAGGTTCCAGGGGTGAAGGCAAACTGTTTGCAAATGCCGGGGAAGTCAGGTCTGCATACGATTCCGGCAAAGTTGATCTCCATGCCCAGATATCTGTTCGTATAAACGGGGAAAGAGTGGAAACAACAGTGGGACGAATCCTCTTATGGGAAATCATTCCTGCAGATTATATTGCGAATATGCTCCATATCATGGTTTCTGATGAAGATGAGGCAAAAGATGTCCTTGACAGGATAAATGACGGCGAGCAATTCACAGATCTGGTGAAAAGCCTTTCAATAAGCCCTGACAAAGACAATGGCGGTATTGCAGGTCTGCTTAAAAAAGAAGAGTTTATTGATGTATTTAAGACAAAAGAAGAAGATGCCGACAGCGTTTTTTCCCTTGAGAAAGGAGAGATCAGCCCAATAATTTTTGCCGATCAGGCACATCATATTTTTGAAATGATTGAAAAGAAAGCCGCAATATCCTTTGACGCAGTGAATCATGTAATGGATAAAAACGCACTTCGTGAACTTGTTGATTATGTTTACAGACATTCCGGCCCAAAGGCTACGGTAATACTTTCCGACAGGTTGAAAGATATCGGCTACCAGTATTCGACACAGGGCGGGCTTTCTATTTCAATTGATGCCATGATTACACCTCCTGTAAAGTGGGATATTATAAAGAAGGCGGAAAATCAGGTTGAAGAAATCGGCAGGCAATATATCGAGGGCCTTATTACGCAGGGTGAGAAATATAATAAAGTGGTCGATATATGGGCTAAGGCTACAGACGATGTGGCTAACGAAATGATGAATGCTATGAAAATGGCGCCTGTAACAGACCGGGATGGCAAACCTGTTTTAGACAAGAAGGGAAAACCGGTTATTACAGAGAGTTTCAATCCCATCTTCATGATGGCAGATTCGGGTGCAAGGGGGAGTAAGGATCAAATGCGACAGCTCGCAGGGATGCGAGGTCTTATGGCAAAACCTTCAGGTGAAATAATAGAAACACCAATCACAGCGAATTTCAGAGAAGGGCTTTCCGTGCTGCAATATTTTATATCAACACATGGCGCCAGGAAAGGTCTTGCAGACACAGCACTTAAAACAGCTAACTCTGGGTATCTTACAAGGCGGCTTGCGGATGTTGCACAGGACTGTGTTGTCAGCGAAGAGGATTGCGGGACCATGGTAGGTGTTGAGGTTGAATCTCTCGTTGAGGGAGGAGAAGTTATACAGCGCCTTGGGGAACGTATCCTGGGACGTTTTGCAGCAGACGATATCCTTGACCCGTTTACTGACGAGGTACTTTTCAGTACTGGTGCGAATCTTGATGAGGATGCTGTCAGGAAGATTGAAGATGCAGGAATAACGAGTGTTAACATAAAATCCGTGCTGACATGCAAATCTGCGCATGGCGTATGTAGAAAGTGCTATGGCAGGGATCTTGCTCATGGCCAGACAGTCGAAATCGGGCAGGCTGTAGGAATTATGGCTGCACAATCTATTGGTGAGCCGGGGACCCAGTTAACCATGCGTACATTTCATATTGGAGGAACCGCCAGTCGGAGGGTTGAACAGACAGATATCAGGGCCAGGGTTGACGGGGCAATAAAATTTATTGGCCTTAATATAGCCAGGAACAGTGAAAATGAAGTTGTGGTAATGAACCGCAGAGGGGGGAAATTCACCATCGTCAGTGAAACCGGACGAGAACTTGAAAGTTTTCCTGTAATTTACGGAGCTCATATTGTAATCGAAGACGGGAAAAAAGTAAAAGCTGACGATTTGCTTGCATGGTGGGATCCTTTTACAACTCCGATTCTTACAGAGGTAGACGGCACGATAAAATTTGGTGATATCATACCGGGAAAAACCATGCAAGAAAAAGTTGACCCTGTAACAGGAAAATCCAGCCGCATGATAATAGAATCAAAAATCGCTGAAGATCGTCCAAGAATTTCAATAAAGGATAAAGATAATAAAACAGCTAAATTGCCGGGATCATCTTCGGTGGCGCGCTATATTCTGCCCATAGATGCAATTTTGCTGGTTGAAGAAAGTGACACTGTTAAGGCTGGTGATGTTATTGCTAAACTGCCGAGAGCAACAACAAAGACAAAGGACATAACAGGCGGTCTTCCAAGAGTAGCCGAGCTTTTTGAAGTTCGAAAACCAAAGGAAATTTCGGTGTTAAGCGAAATTGATGGTTTTATTTCAATCGCAAAGAGTACGAAAAAGGGTAAACAGAGAGTTGTGATTACACCTGCTGATGTTGGTGATAAAAAAGAATATCTGATTCCTCGCGGCAAGCATATCAATGTCTATGATGGAGACTACGTCAGGGCCGGCGAGCCTCTTATAGGAGGGGCGGCAATTCCTCAGGATATTTTGAATATCAAGGGAGAGATAGCCCTGGCACGTTATCTTGTCGATGAAGTTCAGGAAGTTTACCGCCTGCAGGGTGTTCGGATAAACGATAAGCACATAGAGGTTATAGTACGGCAGATGATGCGACAGGTTAAAGTGCGTGATGTCGGGGACACTGAATTTGTTGATGAAGAGCAGGTTGACAGGACAGTGTTTGAAAAAGCAAATAAGGCTGTTATCGAAAAAGGAGGTCAACCTGCTGTTGCCGAACCCCTTATTCTCGGGATTACCAAGGCATCATTAAGTACGGAAAGTTTTATCTCGGCAGCTTCTTTTCAGGAGACTACTAAAATCTTAACTAATGCCTCTATTAACGGTGCTGTTGATCACTTGAGGGGGCTTAAGGAAAACGTAATTATGGGCAGACTTATTCCGGCCGGGACTGGATTTCCGTTATACAGCGACGTTGCAGTTGATGAAGGTTGATTTAGCAGGCGTTCAAGGGTTCAAAGGTTCAGAGGTTCCATTTTCGTTCCCGGACTGAATATGAAACGTCTATTTATAAGAAAAGCATCATTCTCGGCTGACTTAATCCAAAATTTAGAGTTAAATTGGAAATTACTTTGGAAAATGATCATGTTTAACGAGGACTTTGGGACTTCAATACCTTCTTTGCCCTTAACCCTGAACGTTGAACCCTGAACCTGTGAACGGTTAAAAAAAATGTATCTAAGAAAAATATAAATATTATAAAAAAGCTTGACAATATAAGACTTGAAGGATACATATCGCCATTTTACTCTATATGAATTAAGCGTTTTCCGTTCGGTTAAATTATTATACATTATTAACACAATGTTTGAAAAATGTGACTCTTTTAGAACAATGAATAAAGATAAATTGATGATCAACAATCATCATGATGTCACGAAGAGCCTAATAAGTTATGTAAGGGAAAAATATGCCGACAATTAACCAGTTAGTAAGAAAAGGCAGAAAGCGGATAAAGAAGAAAACCAATACACCAGCTCTCAAAGGGGCACCACAAAAAAGAGGTGTGTGTACACGTGTATATACATCAACACCCAAGAAGCCTAATTCAGCTTTGCGTAAAGTTGCAAGGGTCAGGCTGACCACAGGGATAGAGATTACAGCATATATTCCGGGAATAGGGCATAACCTCCAGGAGCACTCGGTGGTTTTAGTCCGGGGAGGTCGTGTGAAGGATTTACCTGGTGTAAGGTATCATGTTGTAAGAGGTACCCTTGACACGCTTGGTGTTGATGATCGAAGACAGGGCAGATCGAAATATGGTGCAAAAAAGCCAAAATAAATGGGAAAGAATAAATTATATTAGATTCAAGTGAGTTCCGCTTAAATTTCCTTTTCACGTTTTGCACTTCGAAACATGTCAGCGGAGTTTAATCTTTTTAAAAATTCAAAGCACTGCTAAAATGATAAAAAGACGGATGGTGTAAATATGCCAAGAAGAAGAGAAGTGCCTAAACGACAAGTGGCGGGCGATCCAAAGTATGACAACAAACTGGTAGCAAAGTTTATTAAATCGATTATGCGTGACGGTAAAAAAAGTCTTGCTGAATCGATACTCTATGATGCATTTGATATCATAGAAGAAAAAACCAAAGAAGAACCCGTCAAGGTATTTGAGAAGGCGATGGAAAATATAAAGCCAAAAATTGAAGTGAAGTCAAGGCGCGTCGGTGGATCGACATATCAGGTTCCAACGGAGGTGCGCCCATCCAGGCGGACGGCTTTAGGGATTAGGTGGATTATAGGGTTCTCACATAAGCGATCCGAAAAAGGAATGGCGAATAAACTTGCGGCGGAATTTATGGATGCTTCCAAGAATAGAGGGGCTTCCATTAAGAAAAGAGAAGATACTCATAAGATGGCCGAAGCGAATAAAGCATTTGCCCATTTTCGCTGGTAAGGGCTAAGAAACCGGATTAATGAATTCCTATTCAATGGGAGGACGGAAAGATGGCTAAGGAGAAATTTGAGCGAACCAAACCGCATGTTAATGTAGGCACGATTGGTCATATAGATCATGGCAAGACGACATTAACGGCTGCCATAACCAAGCATATGGGGTTAAAAGGTTTAGCGGATTATGTTCCGTTTGATCAGATTGACAAGGCGCCTGAGGAGAAGGAGCGGGGGATAACGATAGCGACTGCACATGTTGAGTATGAGACGGAAAATCGTCATTATGCACATGTGGACTGTCCCGGGCACGCTGATTACATAAAGAACATGATAACAGGAGCGGCCCAGATGGACGGGGCGATACTGGTAGTTGGCGCTGATGACGGGCCTATGCCCCAGACACGTGAGCATATATTACTGGCGCGGCAGGTAGGAGTTCCCACGATAGTGGTATTTTTAAACAAGTGTGACATGGTTGATGATGAGGAGCTTATAGAGCTTGTTGAGCTGGAGCTTCG
>JAUWOH010000369.1 GCA_030612225.1 Desulfobacteraceae bacterium | reverse complement strand
TTCTGTATGATTTCAATGGTGGTCGGCAACGAAGATCGGATTAATTTTAAAGCTTCTTTGATAACAAGCTCTACCTTAAGTGGTTTTAGCTCATGTTCCCGTTGACGACTGAAAGTTAGTATCTGTGCGACCAGCTCTCCGGCGCGTTTTGTACCGGCTAAAATCTCACTCAGAACATGACGGATGGGACTGTCACCAGGTGTATCAAGCAACAACATCTCTGTGTACACGGAAATAGGAAAAAGGATATTGTTAAAATCGTGGGCGATGCCGCCGGCCAGGGTGCCTATGGCTTCCATCTTCTGGGCCTGTTGGAGTTGGGTTTCCATTTTCTTAAAATCGGTAGTATCTCTGTAAACAGTCATCTTTGAAACAGATCCGTCTTCGTGAACAATAGGAGATTGGGAAACATGGTAGGAGTGGTTGTCCTTGGGGCTGACAATATCTGTCGTAAAATGCTCACTGGTTTTGATCTTATGGAGCATACACCATGGGCATTTTTCGTCCAAATCATGTAAGACTTTGAAACAAAGCTCTCCAGTGGCATCACGGCCTGTCCTTTTAATCATTTCAGGATTCATATATTCCACCCGAAAATCCTGCGAACAAATATAGACCGGGTCCTTCATCGCTTCCATCATGGCTTGGTATTTTTCCTCGCTCTCCCGCAATGCTTCCTCTGCTTGTCTTCGTTCAGTGATATCGATCCCAATAGCTATCGCCCCTGTTGTATGCCCTTTTTCGTCAATAAGCGCTGCATTGTTCCAGTTTATCAGTAGTTTTTCTCCAGATTTTGATAGAATATAATTCTTATGAACTTTCCCAGCATCAGATTGCTTTGTCACACTTTCGTGAACCGACTGAATCTCTGCCTTAATTGAGCTTGGTATAAAAACTTTTTTGTTGTAATTTTGTATAAAATATGTACAATATATACTATGCGATTTGAATGGGATAATAAAAAGAGCCTCACTAACAAAGCTAAACATGATATTGATTTTGATACGGCAAAGAAACTGTGGGACGACCCCAACAGAGTCGAAATTCTCACATCCTATCCGCTTGAAAACAGAAGTATTTTAATAGGAAAAATCGATAAAAAGCTGTGGACCGCAATTTTCACCCGGAGGAGCAACTCTATTCGAATCATATCAGTAAGAAGCACCAGAAAAAAGGAGGCCCAATTGTATGGCGAAAAAGAAAATAGCTAAAAACACAGAAGAGTTTGACCGACGATTTGATGAGGGCGAGGATATTCATGATATTATTGACATATCTAAGGCCAGGATTATTCGCCACGGGAAGAAAGTCCGCATCACGCTTGATATAGCAGAAGAACTGGTCAACGAAATTGATTGCATCAGGGAAAGCATCGGTGTAGACCGCGACGCTTTAATAAAGATTTGGTTGCACGAAAGGGTGAAACAAGAAAAGCTAACAACTGCATGACATTAAGTTTTTTGCCCCAACGCCAAAGCCCTTCAGGCAGAAACTTAATCTTTCTCCGTACCTGCCCCGCCATGCCCAGTTCAATTTTTATCCCGTGGAATTTTATAACCATTCCACTGGGACCGAAGGACAGCTAAGTTTACCCTGCCTGTCCAGTTTACCCCCTATCTTCGGGAAATGGTACTGGGGTTAAATCCAATTTTGCTTTTATTTAACCGGGATGAAACCTTCTTTAATCTTTTTATTTATCTGGAGCGTATTTAACCGGGGTAGGTTCGGAAAATCGTACTGGGGTTGGTCCGTAGCCAAATTATCTCCGTATAAAATAAAAAAGGGCTGCCTATCAGCAACCCAGTTTTTATTAACAAGAAGCTTCCCTCCGCTCCCAAAAAATTCAGATTCAAAAAAAAAGCCTTACATCCGCATATTACGCAGATTTTCGCAGATTAGAAAACAATTCCATTTAATTAATCCGTATAATCTGCGTAATCTGCGGACTTACGAAACCCGTCCTCAGCGGCTTTTAAAAGCTCTTCCAGGTCTAAGGGCTTTGCAAAATAATCTGTAAAACCCACTGCCAAACAACCTTCTCGCTCGAATTGAGTGGGATAACCTGTAACCGCATATATAAATGAGTTCGGATAGATCTTAATAACTTTTTTCAAGAGATCGATTCCGTTCATGCCGGGCATCACTATATCAAAAAACATTACGGGATATTCTTCATTTTTTAAAATGTTAATAGCATCTTCGGCATTTTCAGCAGTATCGACCTCGTACCCTCTTTTCTCGAAAGTTTTTTTTAATAATTTTAATATAGATACCTCATCATCAACAAATAATACTTTTCTTTCTTTCATTTTTATTACTCCGTTTATACGATCACACGTTCCAACATTCATACGTTTACACGTTTACACCTTCCCACGTCATCTGCTTCTAGCATTTTTAATTACAATATTATACACCGATTTTAAAAAATAGGAAAGGTCCGTTCTTATCGGGTTTTTGAAATAGTCGTCCAAATATCTTTTCTCAGATGCACAGATTTCATTGAAGTTTGTGGGCAGATCCACATAAAAGGGCGGAATTAACCCGGGGCGCGTTTTCTGCCGCATTTGACGCAGCTCGTCGTCATAAAGGCTTAGGTAGTGGCTGCTCAAGGGGCGCACGCCGACAATTTTCAAATCCCCCTTCAGCCAGTTATAGAGCATCGGCAATTCATCCAGCCAGAATTTCCGCATCACCTTGCCCCACGTGGTCACGCGGAAATCATTGTTTAGCTTACCGCCCTTTTGAAGCCCCTGGCGCTCAAATACGTACTTTTGCAGATATTCGGAATACGGGTGCATGGTGCGCAGCTTGTAGGCCTTGATTTCGGCGCCGCGATAGCCCGACCGCGTTAGCGTCACCAGCGGACCGTAAGTAGGGTTGGTGTCCGGTGAAGCGGTTTTAACCTTTCTGGCAATCACGCACAGGCGTTGATTGATCACCTTTTCGGCCTTTATTTCAAAACCGCAAAAACACAGCCGACCCAGCAGCTCGGCTTGAGAGATCATGCGGTTTTTACCATCCGTGAGTGCAAAATAGATCTTTTGCAGCCCGGGCAGCTTCGGCATGATGCGCCTGAAACAAAAATCAAGCGCATATACCAGCGATGCAATCCCTCGCGGAAATTTGGCATAGGTCCATTGATGATGGGTTTGGATGGTATGGGCAAATCCGATAATATAGCCGCCGGGGAGCAGCATCTGGTGGATTTGCAGAAAATATTGATTGAGTCGGCGCACGTCATTTAGCTTATGCAGATTCAAAAACAAGCGCACCGGGTACATATCGGGATGCCTGGCAAACGGCTTGCAGTCGTTTTCCACGGCGGCTTCGAGGCAAAGAATATCGTCCAAATCCACATGCCCATCGATAAAGTCAAACAATTCCGGTGCAGTGGCCTTCAGCCGGGCTTCCAGTTTGTGGCGTGCCGGCGCCAGCAGTTTTTGCCGAATCGCTTTCATGTCCAGATTCAAATCAAATTTTTCCTGGCCCAGTATGTCCTTGACTTGATTCACTGATTCAATGTCTGGTTTTTGTGCCTTTTGTTTGCGTTCGGCAAAATGAAAAACCAGCAGTAGCCCTTCCAGCCCCATAAACAGGCAAATTGTGCCGAATCCCTGAAACCGCGAATAGTAAAA
>JAUWOH010000294.1 GCA_030612225.1 Desulfobacteraceae bacterium | reverse complement strand
CATAATTTGCCTTGGTTTCAGAAGTTGGCATCCATAGTGAGTAGCAATCTTAAGACCTTTGAAGGTCTTAGCTATCTTTTCTTTAATATTCTTAATACCAATATCTTTATAAACAATATCGAGGAAATGCTTTACCTCAACGCCGCCATCGTATCTAAGCCCTTCTTTTTCGAGAGTCGTATTGATCTCTTTTTGTATTGAAACATCTTCTTTCATAAGATGATTTGCACGCTTAAGGCTACTGTAGCAACAACTGCAGAAAGTAATAATATTCAGACCTTTTTCCTCGGCTAAAGATAGATTTCTTGCGGAACAAAGAATATAAGCCTTAAGTTCAATGTTTTTTAAAGGGTAGCCACAGCAACCAAATTCTTTTACATCCACCGCTTCCACATCAAGTCCCTTTAAAACCGAATCCATTACTGATTCATTATGCTTAAGACAGATATGCGTGTTGCAGCAGCGGAATAATGCAATTTTCATAATCTTTTCCCCGTCTGCGAAGCTGACGCCTTTTCATTAAAGTGTTTTATTGCTAAATTCTTGAGTTCAAAGAATACATCCGTAACGCGAACACCTTGAGGGCAATGTTCCTGGCACTCATAACAGCCAAGACAACTCCACAGCATTTTTGATCCAAAAACCAGATTAATGAGTCCTAAATTGGCGGCATGTATAAGCTGATGAGGTGTCAACCCCAGGGATTCTACCGGCTTTTCAAAGTTACACACAACCGGACAGGCTAATGAGCAGGTTTTGCAGGCAAAGCAAGATGAAGATGTTTTACCTTGCATTGATACGGCTAATTTTTTTCTGAATTCTTTGTACAAATGTGTTAGTTTTATAGCACTATCCGGCATATCAAGTAATTTAAACTCGTCAGCAATAGATTTTTTGACCAGTGTCAAGGGCTTTTGATAATGATCTTGAACCATTCCACCACTCTTCAGTCCTCGTAAAAAGGAAAACTGGGAGAAAATATAGAATTCAGAATAACCTTTCTGAAGCAAAGCCTCCCTGACATTGAACCATAAATCCTGCAGGTTGATACCGGCAGGACAAACTTCGGTACAACGGATACAACCGGTACACAAATAAAGACCATCCTGGATAATTCTGAGTTCCTGCTCGCTTAGATTTCTCCCAGCAGCAAGTGCCTTTAAGGCTGCGATCTTTTCAGAGGGAAGAATGTACAAATTTCCAATTTCCTCAAAAGAAATACCTATGACACATCTCAAACTGCAAATCCCACAGTGAGTGCAGGCATCCAATTCCATTACCTGCCTGGTGGCTATATTAGCCGGGTCGGATTTTTCTTTGTCCATTACAGCGTTTGTAAGAAGGCTCAGCGGGCTGACAAAGATGTGAAACATTTTACTGAAAGGAAGATAGGCAAGACCCAAGAAACATGCCATGAAATGTATGTACCATAAGAAGGTTGGAAAATCATACCTGTCTAATCCTGCGGCGATCGATTTAATTGTCTTTGCAACCCCATAGCTTATAAATGCCCATTGGGGCCTTGTATGGCACTCTGCGCAATTCATTTCATGGGATTCTTTACCAAATTCTACAGTCTCAACGTCAAAAGGACCCTTTACTTTAGAAGAGACCACACCAAACTCCTTAACCCAGTAACTTTCAAGTGCCTTTAGCTCATTTTCGTCGTCTTCCATGGTAAGACCGGAATAATCCTCTACCATGGTTTGAAATTCGGTATGGGAAGTAATTTTTACTCCCTCCAGGAGTATGCCCGAAATTAAAATAACAGTAAGTATGATAATGGCGTATTTATCCATTGCATTTGTAAAAAAGCGGGGCGTTTTTACAAAAAATCGCCTATAGACTGCGAGAATAATGCCTGTGATGACCATGGCAGCGAACAGGTTCCGCAAGAACAAAAACGGATTTAGTGTTGAATAATAATCCGTAAACAGAAGAGTTGTTACAAATTTATCCAGAGCATGCATAAAAAGCAGTAACATGAATCCCCAGAAAATAAACATATGCATGACCCACCGGAGAACGCTTTCCCTCAATATTCTTATCTGAAGGAGCACATCAAAAACAAAAACCTTTAGAAGGATAAAGAATTTTGCGCTAAATATGGTTAAAAGAATACCTTTAATTGCGCAAGAAACTCGTTGTGTAGGGGATATCCTGCCGGCTGTTGAATCGAGGTTATAACGGAACCAGGTTGATACCTTGTAGAGCAAACCAAAGCTAAAAATTGCAAGGGCAAAATAAAAACTGATAATAAAAAACATGTTATGTTTCCTTTTTACTCTGACTCATAAATCCTGGCGTCTGCCTCCCTGGCATTTATAATGTGCCTTTATTCAGCATAGAGCAAAGCATGTGCCAAAACAAGCAATATAATATTAGCCTTGATTACAAATAGTTAAAAAGTCATTGTTTAGGAATGGACTATTGGTTGTCAATAAATTTTACAAGATGTAAACATCCAAGGAAAATTATCTTTGCCGATGTTCCGAGAAATACAACCGGCAAAATAGAAAAGTCGAAACTAAGAAAAAAATATACCGGCCGTGCAGAAAAATGCTTTTCCCCCTGAGGCCAAAACCATAAATTTTTTCTAAGAAGGATTGCTATTAACCGAAGGTTGCAAATTTTTTTATTGAGACGGATGTAAGAGATAGCGTGGCATCGACTTTTTAGTTGTGCCGTTGCTTTCTATACATTTTTGTTATGCTCTGTTTCCCTTCACACCACTCATTGTGATAGGTTCGGCAGTATAATATCAATTGATTTTTTGAATTTTACAGGATAATTCTAAATAATGAAATATTATAAAAGATTCCTGATTATCAATGTTTTATTATTCAGTCTGGCTTCACAGACAGGCCAGGCGTGTACAACATTCAGTCTTGCTCATGACGGCCAACAGGTTTTTGGAAAAAATTATGACTGGCATCTCTACGGTTTAAAATAGATGATCTTTATCGGATTTTTAGTATAATGTGAATTTTTTAGGTGACTGAGGCACTACGCATCATAATGTTCGATTTATTGGAGGAAAATATATGGAAGGTGAAGAAACTGTATTTGAAAGGAATTATGAAGATTATCTTGCGCAGCTCAAGAATATTTCTATTGAATCGATAGCTCCAAACCTTGGGGGAAAAGTAGAAGAGGATGTAATCAAAATACCATTATTTGGAATAAACTACGAGGTTTCTGTTAGCGAAATTACTGATCCGTCTGGAAATAAGCCAGCTTACGATATTTGTGTTGTTCTAAGCAAGTATCTCTTACTATGCCCGGATGTAACTCCAAAAGAAGATGAATGGGTATCCTTCAGAGATTTTAAAGATTCCGGTCCTTTAACAAATTATTTTAATAATGATGTTGAGCGTTCCATAACCTCATACTTTAAAGGAAGGCTCGCTGGTTTAAAAAAAGCGAGCAAATCAATATCGGGTCATCAACCAAATCTTGATGTTAATTACGACCTTGCCATGCAGTTCGATGCACTTCCGAAGATTCCTGTCATTTTGCTCTTTAACGATGCAGATGAAGAATTTTCGGCGAAATGTTCTGTGTTGTTTGAACGTCGAGCGGAAAAATATTTGGATGCGGAATGCCTTGCCATGCTTGGATGGCAACTTTTTAATCATCTAAGGAGAGCTGACAAAATGCGGTAATGACATCCTAAAAAACATAACCTGTCGCTGGAAAACGACGCGCCAAAAAGCGCGCGTCTCAGCTCAAGCATTTTCCATGGTAAAATAAAAATTATGGTGATTCAAATATGCCTATCTCGTTAAGCTTTAAAATCAATGGTATTGACTGGTCTGAGGTCGCAGAAATATTTCGCCAAGCTCCGTTAGGCAATAGAGAACCTGACAAGCTACGAAGAGCGTGTGAAAATAGTTACCTTGTTTGCTTCGCCTTCGATAAAAAGATGCTTGTTGGAATGGGGAGAGCTCTCTCCGACGGAGAATACCAGGCAGCGATTTATGATCTTGTTGTTCTACCCGCATATCAAAGCAAGGGGATAGGCCGACAGATCATGGAAGCAATTCAGAGGCGTCTGCCTGTAAAAACAATAATTCTGTATGCGGTACCTGGAAAAGAACTGTTTTATAAAAATTTAGGATACTTCAAAATGCACACCGGTATGGCAAGAAGGAATGAAGCGCTTGAGGAATTTCGCTTAGAAGGATACATTGAATAAGCAGTAGGGACCTATGAAGACTCCAATCAACTTCACCGAAAAGTTCTCAAAGTTCTCCGAGCATTGGTCACCGAAGATCATAGCCCAAATGAACGACTATCACTTCAAGCTCGTTAAGTTTCAGGGTGAATTTGTGTGGCATGACCACAAAGACACCGATGAAGTTTTTATCGTACTGGACGGAGAAATGACCATTCACTTCCGGAATGACGATGTATCTGTTAAGAAAGGAGAGATGATTGTGATTCCGAAAGGTGAAAAACACAAGACCTCGGCAAAGAATGAATGCTGTGCCATGCTCGTGGAAACCGCTGGAACAGTAAACACCGGCAACGCTGGTGGGGACAAGACCGTTCCTGCCGATGCTTGGATCTAGTTTTTCG
>JAUWOH010000140.1 GCA_030612225.1 Desulfobacteraceae bacterium | reverse complement strand
GAAAATAGCCGATCCTGACACAAATATATCGACCCCAGCTTCGGAGATTTCAGCAATGGTCTTTTCATTAACTCCTCCGTCAATTTGAATAAGGGTGGAAAGACCCCTTTCCTGGATCATACCACGAAGAACTCTTATTTTATCCAGACTGTTTTCAATAAAAGCCTGCCCGCCGAATCCGGGATTTACACTCATAATTTCTATGTAGTCCAAATATTCCAGAACCCATTCTATCGAAGAAAGTGGAGTGGAGGGGTTTAAAACAACACCAGCACGTGTGTCGAATTCTTTAATAAATTGAATAGACCTGTTTAAGTGTGTGCAGGCTTCTACATGTACTGAAATATGTGTGGCACCTGCTTTTGCAAAATCCGGTATGTAGTTATCAGGATTTTCGATCATCAGATGAACGTCGATGGGAAGAGATGTAACACTTTTGACTGCTTTAACAACAATAGGTCCCATAGTGATATTAGGTACAAAATGTCCGTCCATAACATCAACGTGTATCCAGTCGGCGCCTGCATTTTCAACGGCTCTTATCTCGTCACCAAGCTTTGAAAAGTCGGCAGACAAAATCGATGGTGCAATAAGTTTCATGGTAGTATCTCCTGCAATTTAGTTTGTTAACTGGGAATTTTATGCCTGTCAGTGCATGATAGAAAGCAGACAGGATGAGAAATTTAAAATCAATCACGAAAACACGAAAAAAGAAAGCACAAAATAGAAATAGCTTTTTCGTGTTTTCGTGATTAACCCTACAACGACATTTATCGCTAACCATAATGCATCTTTTAAACTTGTTTGTTTGGATATCACATAAGTGTTCCGGGTTACGGGATACGAGTTGCGAGTTGTTAATCGGAAACAATCCTTTTTTATAACCCGTACCAAGCAACACGAAACGCGCAACCCGTAACCCGAAACAATGTTGCATGACACAAAAAGAAGCTGCTGCAAAATAAAGCTGGTAAATTGCGTTGTTGGGTTAATATATCTTTCTATCTTTTTGAATAAATAGCCTCAATAATTTCATTGCTCTCATCAAAACCGCGTTGACAGAAAGAATCAAAAAAATTACGGATTTCTTCCATAAATGCAGCCCCCTCTCCTTTGTTGTCTGATAAAAGTCTTTCTTTTCCTTCATCAAAAACAGACTGAAACATTTCCAATATCTCCGGGACATATTTGTTTCCTATTAGATCTTCGTACAGGCCAAGATCCTGCGATAAAAGCCGTCCTATCAAATCTAGATTTATCCTGAAAACCGGTGTTGAAAAAAGCATGGCTTCTTGCGGCGGCATGTTGAAGTTCTGGAGCATTCTCCCCAGGCAAACGGTCAGCAAGTGAGTAAGCCCTTGAACAATAGCCATGTTTCGGTCATGAGTCTCTGGAGTCATGCGTGTTACTACTGCCCCTCTTTCTTTAAATACGCCCTCAAGCCACTTAAGCCAGCCGGACCCTCTTGCCTGGCAGAGGATTATGTTTTGCCCGTGAAGATCAGCCGGGTACGGACCGAACAGTGGGTGAACTCCGACAACTTCAGCACATGTATCATTGAGCATCTTTTTTATTATCTCTTCTTTCATGGAACAAAAATCCATGAGGAGCTGTTCTTTTCTTAACATAGGGCCAATCTCGCCCAACAGGCTCAAAGCTGTATCAATGTGCACACTTAATATTACAACATCGCTTTTTTCTGCTATATCTTGCAGGATAAGATCTGTTTTTTTATCGCAAATTAAAACCTTGTGATCTGCCTCGGAAAAAAAACGATTAAACCATCGGCCCATTTGTCCCTTACCGCCGATTATTCCGATAGTAACCTGTTTCATGATATGGCCTTTTGCCTTAAGAGATGATCCGCCAAAACCAGGTTTACCATGGCCTCACAGACTACATTAATCCGGGGTATGGCTGAAATATCGTGGCGCCCTTTTATTGAAACAGTTTTTTGATTTCCGGATTGATCAACCGTTTTTTGTTCAATTCTTATTGAAGGAATCGGTTTAACAGCAACTCGAATTATGATATCAACACCATTTGTTATGCCCGCAAGAATTCCTCCGGCATTATTTGTGTCAAATCCCGTGGAGTTTATAGGATCATTATTTTCACTGCCGAGCATTGCAGCAGCCTTGAATCCTGTTCCGATCTCAACCCCTTTAACCGCACCAATGCTCATAAGCGCTTTTGCCAGATCAGCATCTATCTTATCAAATACCGGCTCTCCCAGTCCTTTTGGAACTCCCTTTGCCACGATTTCCACAATGCCGCCAACAGAATCGCCCTTTTTCTTAACATCTATAATACGCTCGTTCATCTTTTCTGCTGCCTTAGAATCCGGGCATAAAAACATATTCTTTTCAATTTGATTCAAATCACGTTTTACAGCCTTTATTCCACCCAATTCAATTGTGTATGAAACAACATGAGTTCTTTCCCTGTCAAGAAGAGCCTTGGCAACAGCACCTGCAGCAACCCTTGCCACTGTTTCACGGGCGGAAGCACGTCCACCTCCACGCCAGTCGCGTATTTTATATTTGGCCATGTATGTTATATCACCGTGACCCGGCCTGTAAATATCTGCATAAGGCTCATATGCTCCTGGATCTGCATCTTTGTTTTCAACCATTATCATTAAAGGAGTTCCGGTTGTCATTCCATTAAAGACCCCGGACATGATAACAGCTTTATCAGGTTCCATTCGTTTTGTACTTGCACTTGACGATCCTGGTTTTCTCCGGTTTAGCATTGACTGGATGATATTTTCATCAATGGGTATCCTCGGAGGGCATCCATCAATTACAACACCGATTCCTTTCCCGTGGGATTCCCCCCATGTTGTTATTTTGAATAATTTTCCGAAACTGTTTCCAGGCATTTTTTTTACCTCATTAAAACCTCAGTTTTGTTATGACAGCTTTGCATACGCCGTCAATATCAAGGTTGTCGGTATCGATAGAAAAGTCCATTGCTTTTTCGTAGTATGTTTTCCTGAGCAAAAGAGTCTCTTTTATTTCTTCATCAAGTTCTTTTAATGTCAGAGAAGGCCTGAAATCTTTTGTTGTGCTGTCAAGCAGCATTCTCTTTTTAACGGTCTCAAAAGTTGCCTTTAACCAGACAATTTTTCCGTTTTTTTTCATATTTACTCTGTTTTCTTTGTTAAGAACAATCCCTCCGCCTGTAGCTACAATCTGCTTATCATGGTTGCACACCTTTTTTAATACTGCAGATTCTTTTTCACGAAAAAAATCCCAGCCTTTTTTATCCACGATTTCTAAAATAGTCATTCCTTCTTCTTCAACTACTTTCAAATCAGTATCGATAAACTGCCGGTTTAGAATATAGGCAATCGACTTACCTGCTTTAGTCTTGCCGCTGCATCTGTAACCGATTAAAAAAATGTTCATGACATTATAACGTTGCACGTTGCAATTTACGGTTTTCGTGTTTTCGCCTGCCCCGTAGGTCCGGCAGATCGTACTGGGGTACTTTCGTGTTTTCGTGATTGTTTTTTTTAAATGCCCGGATTTACGGTTCAATGTTGATGAACTTTAGATTCTGGTTTAAATTCAATCATATAACCCACTATAAACATTCCAGAAATCAGGAAATGATTTTTCAACACATTTCTCGTCTTTTATAAATATACCGGGCACTTTTAGACCTGCAATTGCAAAACTCATGGCGATTCTATGATCTTTGTAAGTAGAGATTTCTGCTCCATGCACAATGCCGCCTTTTATTACCAGGCCTGTATCGGTTAATTTTGCTTCAATACCCATTTTTGAAAGCTCATTTGATACTGAGGTTAAACGATCACTCTCCTTTGCTTTCAAGTGCTTAACATTCTTAATAACGGTTGTTCCCTTTGCAAATGCTGAAACAACCGCAAGTGTCGGGACCATGTCCGGCATGTCGGCCATGTCTGCTTCTATACCTGAAAGCGATCCACCTGTGACGCTGATACCGTCCTTTTTATACAGTACCCTGCATCCCATTTCTTCAAGCAGCCTGGTGAAATGGACATCCCCCTGGTGAGAATATTTTGTTATTCCCTTAACTTTGATGCGGGCACCGGTTATCGCTGCAGCTCCCCAGAAATAGCCTGCCTGGGAACAGTCCGGTTCAACTATATAAGGCCCTGCCCTGTATTTCTGCCCTTGTTGAACCTTGAAATAGTTGTATCTATTCCGCATAACATTAATGCCAAATCTTTCCATTACATCCACGGTCATATCGATGTAAGGTCTGGATACAGGACCCTTTGTCACATTTATTTCAAGATCTTGTTTTGCAAACGGTGCTGTTAAAAGAATCGCTGAAAGATACTGGCTGCTGGTATCACAATTTATGGTAATTTTTCCGCCTTTTAAATCTCCACCTTCAATTACGACAGGCGGACATCCATTATTGTTAACTGAATGTGCTGAAGCTCCCATTTGAATCAAAACGTCAAGCAGGTCCTTAATCGGACGTTCTTTCATGCGCTTAGTACCGGTAAAAACATATCTGCCTTTACCCAGAGAAGCCAGCGCTGTCAATAAACGCATTGAAGTCCCTGAATTGCCAAGGGATATAGGTTCTTTAATATGCTTAAATTCCCCATTTGCACCGTGAATAATGAAACGGTTATCATCCGGGTCTATTTTTATTCCCATTTGTTGAAGAGCACTTATGGTGATTAGCGTATCTTCGCTTTTTAAGGCGTTATCAATGCTGCAAATTCCGTCAGACAAGGCTGAAGCAATCAGAATCCTGTGTGTATAGCTCTTTGACCCGGGAACTGAAATTTCACAATTTTTTATTTTTGCAGGTCTTATCTCAATCATAAATATCCTTTTGAATCGACTACTCAACCATTCGACAACTCAACTGCTGCAACTCAGCGCTTTTAACACGGTTTTTCTCATTAAATCGACCGGTGCTTTTTTCCCTGTCCACAATTCAAACTGGCCGGCTCCCTGAAAAACGAACATTGAAACACCGTCTATTGTTTTGCATCCCATATCTTCCGCAACTCTCAAAAGGCGAGTTTTTAAAGGATTATAGACAATGTCCATAACGACCATGCCTTTGTTAAGATGCTTTTTTTCAACCGGCATACCGTCAACATTCGGCTCCATACCAACAGGTGTTGTGTTTATCAGGATATCGCATTTCAGTCCTTTAAAATCCTCAAGAGGGCAAAATTCAGAACCAAGATCTGCAGCAAGCTTTTCGCCTTTGTCTTTTGTACGGTTTAAAATTATCAGCCTTCCGCCTTCTGATATTATTCCATAACCCACAGCCCTTGCAGCACCTCCTGCTCCAAGAATGGCAACAGCTTTATTATTTATACCTGTTTTTTCTTTAATAGCTTTTACAGCTCCAATTGAGTCAAAATTGTAACCTGTAATTTTTCCCTGCCGGTTAATAATAGTATTTACAGCCCCGATCTTTCCTGCCAAATCGTCAATTTCATCAAGAAATTCCATAACTGCAACCTTATGAGGGATTGTAATGCCGGCCCCTTTAATACCCAAAGCCCTGATTCCTGAAATTGCTTTCCCAATTTTTTTTGCGCTGAAAGCAAGGTATACACCGTTATAATTGAGATGAGAAAATGCACTGTTGTGCATGACAGGACTTAAGCTGTGAGATATCGGATCTCCAAGAATTGCATATATGGCAGTGTTAGAATTTATCATTTTCAAGGTATCTCCCATAATTGCAATTATCATTGAGCGCTTCGTTTGAGGACCGCTTCGCTCGAAGAGCGGCCTTCGGCCTCGGTGAGCGCTTCGCTTGAAGCAAAAGCTCAAGGCTGGCCGCGCTCCTCAAGTTCCCGAAGGGGACGCTCTTCAAAGCCCAAAGGGCTGCTCCTTAAGTCACGAAGTGACGCTCCTCAAGGCCGCTTGTCGGGGCATAGCCGGAGGCGAAGCCTGAAAGGCCACTCCTCCTCCGTTAAGTTTTTGCCATTGGATATGAACCAAGGTGTTTCAAATGAAGACAAAGATTTTTCATCTTTGTTACAGTTTCATTAACAACAGCATCTTCCATATGCCCTTCGAAATCTACAAAGAAAAAATAACTCCAGTTCTCATGTTTTGCCGGACGTGATTCAAGTTTTACCATGTTTATTCCTGCCTTGTCCAAGGGCTCCAGGGCTTTATATAAAGCACCGGGAATATGCGCAGTTGCAAACATTATTGATGTTTTATCATTTCCTGTTCTACTGGTTTTATCCCGCCCAATCACAAGGAACCTGGTTGTGTTTCTGGCATTGTCTTCAATCCTGGATGCAGTAACTTCAAGTTTATACAGATGTGCCGCTTCTCTCCCGGCAATAGCGGCTGATCCGGTCATTTGAGTGGCTTTTTTAGCTGCATGTGCCGTACTGCTGCAATCTTTACGATCAGCTTTCGGCAGATTTTCCCTGATCCAGTTGCGGCACTGGGCAAAAGCCTGGGGATGGGAATAGATCACCTTAATTTCATCAAGTCTTTTTGCATTGGATAACAAATCATGGGATACAATCTGATAAATTTCAGCACATATTTTTAAATCAGATTCAAAAAAAAGATCAAGCGTGTTATTAACCGACCCTTCATTAGAGTTTTCAACCGGAACAACACCATACAGGCAAGACCCTTTTTCCACCTCGGAAAATACATCATAAATGGCAGGCTGTGGAACAAAAGTAACATTCCGTCCAAAATGATTCATTGCTGCAATATGGGTAAATGTTGCCTCGGGTCCAAGGTAGCTTATCTTCCCGGGCTGTTGAATTTCCCTGGATTCGGAAATTATCTGAGTAAATATATGATCAAGGGTATCATTGCGTAAATGACCTTTATTAAGATCTTTAAGCCTTTTTAAAATTGATATCTCACGTGCTTTATCCGTGACCTGCTCTTTATTTTTTCTTTTGATGTTTCCGATTTCTTTTCCGAACAGAAGCCTTTGGTTAATTAAATCCAGAATCTTTTCATCAATTTCATCTATAGATTTTCTCAATTCATTTATACGGGAATCTGAATTATTCATTATTCAGTTTACCTTTCCGTTATGGTTTCATCTATCTTATGACCAAAATGTCTCCCACCTTTCTCAACAGCTACAAGTACCTTATCCCCAAGGCTTAAATTGACAACAGATATCGGACTTCCTTCAGGTGAAGTCAGCCGGATTGTTTCAGCATTTTGAAGGATAGTTGTCACCTCTTTGTCTTTTACAGTCGCCCTTACAAGCATCAGCGGCCGTTTTTCGATTTTAAGTCGTCCTACTGCGCCTATAACCGCATTCCCTTTGCAATCAACAATCAGCACCTTATCCCCGGC
>JAUWOH010000120.1 GCA_030612225.1 Desulfobacteraceae bacterium | reverse complement strand
AAAGGAAAAGGCTTCCTGTTTGGTTTTAAGCTATAAAAGAGCACTTAAGAATTCAGAATACAGGAACCGGAAGTCTTCCTTCCGCCCTTCTGCCTTCTGCCTCTGTGCCTTCTGCCTTTTTTGGGTTATTGTTTTAAGATCTTGTGGTTTTAATTTTCGTTCAGGAACTTATTACATATTTTCAGCCACTGTCACCGTTCTGTCGCCCAGTATGTTCACATAACTTCCCATCTCATTATCATACCAGCCGTATATAACCGTCTGTGTAATAGGAATCCTTATCATCGTATTATTTAAAGCAGATATAACATTTTTTTCTATTCCCGGAACCGTTTTAAGATCTATGCTTACTTCCGCAGTGCGGGTATGGGTTTCGTGTCCTTCAATTATTGTTGCAGCTCTTGGCGTTCCGATAATATCACATGAAACATTTTGCTTTTCCGAAAAATGCAGATAGCCATATGGGTCATCTTCAGCCGCCTGTCTGTATATGTCGTTTATCAGTTCCTTGCGTATTGATTCACCGCTTATTTCCTCCTGGAGATCTAAAACCAGTATAATGATTGAGCCTGTAACTGTGGGAATTCTGACCGATTCTGCAATGAACCCGATTTTGTTCATCTCCGGAATAACAAGCCTTAAGGCGTTAGCCGCACCGGTTGTGGTTAAAATGATATTATTCATTATGCTTCTGCTTTTTCTTAAATCGGTTTTCCCCTGTTTCGGCAGCCGGTCCAGCACCTCCTGTGATCCTGTAGCTGCATGAACAGTAGCCATGGAAGCACTTAAAATCTTTTTAGAACCAAAATAGTTAAGAAGCGGCTTGATCATATGTGCCAGGCATGTTGTGCTGCAGGATGCATTGGAAATAATTTTATGCTTTCTTGGATCGTAGTCGCTGGCATTTATCCCCATAACGGTTGTTACAGCATCATCCGGCATGGGTTTCCCCTTATCTTTGATTTTAAAGGGTGCGGAAGTGATGACCTTTTGTGCACCTGCTTCAAAGTGGCCCCTTGGAGACCCTTTGGGATAATCTGCTGGCAGTGTCGGGTCAAGAAACTGGCCTGTTGTATCTACAATTAGTTTTACATCGCAGTTTCTCCATCCGATTTTTGCAGGATTTCTGGAAGACCTTAAAAAAGTAACAGAAATACCATCTATTATCATAGAGCCTTTTTTTTCATTCAGATCGCTAATCACCGGTTCTGCCTTATGACCGTATAAATACCGGCAGAGCAAGCCGTAAGTGGAATCCCTTTCCACGTAATGAGCTATATCCTCTAAAGAGGTACCAACCTCGCGGCCAATATTTACCGCAATTTCCTTGAAATATTTGCGCCCGATATGGTGCCAGAGAGTCAGCTTGCCGATTCTTCCGAATCCGTTTATCCCAAGCCTTAATCCTTTATCATTTACGGCTGTCGTTTCCATGTTTCCCCCTTATTGTTGGTTTACCACGGATTTTCACAGAGAGTTCACTGAATTTTTTTCATTATCCGCAATCACCGAGCGGCCAAAGGCCTGGAGGAGCAGCCCGTCGGGCTGAAGAGCGTCCCTTCTGGACTTGATGAGCGGCCTTCGGCCTTGAGGAGCATCCGCCTACGGCGGATTTAAGGCATCAAGCGTAGCGCTCTTCAAAGCCCGAAGGGCTGCTCCTCAAGCGAAGCGCTCAGTTTTATGCTATCCTGCGGAAAACAATACATGAATTGCATCCGCCAAACCCGAAGGAATTTTTAAGCACATATTCCTGATTGTGGTTGCGCGCTCTTTCAGGTACACAGTCTAAAATCATGTCCGGGGCCGGTGTATAATTTATTGTTGGAAGCAAAGTGTTTTTTTGCATCCCTTGAATTGTAAAAATGGACTCAATGGCACTTGACGCTCCCATTGCATGACCGATAAGTGATTTGTTTGCCGTTACCGGAGGCATATCATTTCCAAATACCGCTTTCAAAGCATCAAATTCAACTTTATCGCCGATTTTCGTAGATGTGCCGTGTGCATTTACTGCATCAATATCATCAGGCTTTATGCCTGCATTGTCAATACTTTCAGTAATACATCTTTTTACGGTCTCAAAATTCGGAGCGACAAAATGGTGTGCGTCTGAAGTCATACCCCACCCGGCTATTTCAATATTATAGCTTAGACCGTGGGCATCGGCAAATTCTTGTGTGCAGATGATAATGCTGCCCGCCCCTTCTGAGATTACAAAGCCTCTTCTGTCAATAGAAAAAGGCCTGCTGGCTCTTTCTGCGGGATCTTCGGGTTGTCGCTTTTTAGGGCTATATGTACCGTTGATGGTGGCAAAACCGGCTACAATGGGCTCAACAAGAGCAAAATCCACCGCTCCGCAAAGGACGACATCCGCTTTCCCCTGCTCAAGCAGCATTGTCCCTATAATTATTGAAGTGACACCGCTAGCGCAGGCGGTAATCGTTGAAGTGATGGGGCCTGTTGCACCGGTCAAAATCGATATTTTCCCACCAACCATATTTATGCATGAATTGGGATTTGTAAATGGATGGGGCAGTTTGTCTTCTGAAATCATGAGCCGGTCTGCTTTTAAAAGAGCATCCTGGCCTCCCACTGCAGAACTGAAAGTAATCGCAACTCTATGGGATAAATCGGGTGTGATTTCTATTTTACTTTTTTCAAGTGCACGGTGCACAACCAGCATGGCGTATTTAAAAATCGGGGATGTCCATTGTGCAAGCTTGCGCGGACTCAAAAAAGGGTAAGTGGTTGTGTCAATATCATCGACCTGGCCTGCAATTCGAACCGGAAAATTTTCTCCTATAGGAAATCGGGTCAGCTCACCTATTCCGCTTTCTCCCCTGGCGGCACGCCGCCACTGGTCTTCCATTTCGGTTCCAAGGGGTGAAGCCGAATCATATCCGACAATTACAGTTTTTTTTGACCGCATATTACTTACCACGGGATAAACTGATAAAGCTTGGCAAACATCTCGTAAATCTCAATCCAGTTTTGCAGATCTTTAGTTGTACGAATATGAGCACGCTTGTTCACCATAACCCAGCTCATATGTGCGGCCCCGTCTTTGCAGGTTGAACAATTTCTTGTTTCCGAAGTGCAGCACCGGTGCATTGTTTTAAGATCCGATGCCCAGCGAATAAATTCTATCAGACGCTTTGGCCCAGGTTTTCTTTTATCCAGAGGCTGTGAAACGGAGGGACATTCCATCCAGCCGAATTTCCTGCCAAGCATTTTTCCGGTTGTAATTATTTCATGATAATATTTGGAAGATATAAGTGTATCCGGATACTTATCGAGCATGTCATCCATTTCCGAGCGCAAATCCTTTAGTTCCCCAGGTTTCCAGAAAAAGCCGTCAACACCTTCGTCATTGGAAAGGAGCTGCATATGCACCTTAAGCCCGACATCCCTTATGTTCTTTATAATCCGTTCTGTTTTACCAATCTGCTTGGAATTGATAGTATAAAGGTAATAGGTGTACGGGTCTCCCTCATAATTTTTGCTGGAGATTGCAAATGTATCCTTTCCCCTGAGAAGCTTTTCATCTTCTTCATCCCCCCATAAAGAAATCCCTATCATCATATCGGGAAATCTGTCTCTGGGGATCTTAATGAGGCCGTTGGTTGCGCAAAAGGTCGGCAGTTGTTTATAAAAAGCTTCCACCCTGTCAAAACAAAGCGTAGGTTCTCCGCCAATAAGTATGGCAAGGTTAACTCCACGCTCTTTTTCCCGGCCAATAAATTTTTCCCATTTTTTAACCTCCATCTCCTCAACTGCTGCTTTGTCTTCTCCTGAGGAAAAAAAGAAACATCCCTTACAGCGCAAATTACACCGGTTTGTCACATCATATATTGAACTTCGTATATTAAGCTTCGATATTTTTTTATATCGCTGATACCACTGGTCATCGAGCAGGGAACTGATGGTTTTCATTAACGTGCTCCTTTATTACGCAAAGCAAAAAAATTTACCACTGATTTTCACGGAAAATTCACTGAATATTATCTGTGACATTTAGTGTTTTTCCTTGGTCTTTTTACGAATTCATCATTATTGATGAACTCGTGAAAAATCCAGTTTAGACGGTTTCGTAAAAAGTTCAAATTCTCCCGCTAAAAAGCAGCGGGATAAAAAGGCGTGCAAATTTTGTAATCATGAGGCGTACTTTTCGTACGTTGAATGATTACGAAATGCAGCACAACGAAGAAGTTGGACTTTTTACGGAACCGTCAAAGAAAAATATCATACCCGGGAGGCGCCACAAAATAATCACAAAGATTTTTACCTTTTTCGTACTCCATTACCCAGACTGCAAGATAGGTATCAACATAGTCAAGCCATGCCTTAAATGATTCAGGATTATTGGCATGTCTGAACAATCTGGCAGTTACAACCGCACTTCCTGCAGCATAATGCCTGCAATCTACGCAGTCAGTATCCGGGACACAACATGCAGCACTTCTATCCCAGGTAAGATCAGTTCTATACTGCCTGAAAGAGCGGCCAAGGCCGATATCAGTCGATGGATTCATCCTGGGATACGAACAGGAATAAAGGTCGTGCAACCCGTATTTATGCGTGTGGGCTACAGCACTATAATGCGAAAATAATACATTATCAGGGTATTTTAAAAGAAGCCGTACCATATTTTCGCGTGTGCGAAAAAGAGATTCTTCATTGTGACGAAGGTCTCCGTCATATCCGACAGGGGCGGAAAAGATGTTAAAGGTAATTTTACTTCCATGTTCGGAAAGGATTTTGGTTACTTCTTCAACTTCATCAATATTGTGTTTGGTAAAAGTATATACAAATACGGCCCTGGGATCATTTTTATAATTCTCAATCTGTCTGATGAGCATATTTTTTGCATTTCGCACTCTCAGGCTTGATTCGTCATTCCCCCATACTGAAATGTGTATTTTGTAACCGACGGATTCAGGTATAAATTTGATGCCATTAGATGCAATAACCCCCAACGGCATTTCCTTATAGCAGACTTCGCAAAGCTCAGGGACTAAAGAAGGCTCGGCTCCTGCAAGAACAACAAAAGTTATTCCCCTTGCCTTCTCTTCCTTCATGAGGTTGCGCCAAGAATTTACATCAGTGTTTTCACTGGCAAACTGTTTATCACCCTCAAAATAATAGCATCCATCACATTTGACATTGCATCGATGGGTCATATCATAAGTCGATTCCCGCAGAAAAAAATATTTCCGCACCTTTTCCCATCTTTCTCGTATTTTACGATCTGCTAAAATGTCTGAAAATTTCCATTCTTTTTCAGCAGGATCGGCTTTTACATCAATTTTTGTAATCTTTTCAGTACTCACTTAAGACTTCTCCATAATAAAAAATATAAAAAATCCACGCCCAAAGGACGTGGTTTTAAAAAGGGAATAAAATTTTATAAATTAGGTTTATTACAGGTGATATGAATAGAAATAACATGTCTTTTATATAAGTTTCAATTTTCTTTCAATATATTCTGCAATAAAACGAACAGTTGTCAGTTTGGGATAGTCGTCTTCATCGATTTTTATTCCGTACTTGTCCTGAATAACCAGGGCGACTGTGGCCAGGTCCATGCTGTCAATACCAACCTCATCAATCAGATCGATATCAGGGTCGAATGTTTCAGGGGTTATATCTTCCAGTTTGAGTTCATCAATCACAATTTGGGCGACGTGAATAACAATTTTTTTCGTATCTGTTGCTACAGGCATATATTTCCTCCTTAAAATGTAACCGTTCACGGGTTCCCCGCCTGGCGGGATCTTCGACAGGGTTCACCGATCAGGGTATCTTTTTTTAGTTGACCTTGCACCTCAGCGCAAGACTGTTCAGGGCTCACGAATTCCCGCTATGGCGGGATTCAGATTTACAGTAACCCTTGCAACCCCTGAACCTTGAACTCTGAACGCTTACTTTTATTGTGCCCGTTCACGCCCATTCGGAACAAAAAGGTCGCAAAATCTCCGTCCTGTAAGCGTTCACAGGTGCTGCAGATGTGCGTGATCAGAGCGACCAGCTATAGTCTGCTATGCTGGTTGCTCTGATCGCGTGCAGCTGCGGTGCCTCTGAACGCTTACCTTTTTTTCTACAGCCATAATACCGTTACAGGCAATCCTGGAATCAACCATTACCTGAAACGTGTACAGGCTGTTATTGGCGTTTTTCTTTCTTGCAATAATTTGTATCTTATCGCCGGGCTTTATAATTTGTTTAAATTTAACCCGTTTGACTCCGGAAATTTTCAAATTTTCACCGCATTCCTGCTTAATTGCATCAAAAACCATCTCAAGTAGTGCAACTCCGGGAAGAATCGGCTCACCGGGAAAATGCCCTGAAAACCACGGCGATTTACCAGACGCTTTGGCATCTGCAAAAATTTCATTTGAAGAAGATCGCTTTATGTTTGTTAGAGAATACCAGCTTTCGGGCTCATTTTTTGTCATTGAATTAAGTGCTCCCAGAGGAGACCGGAATACCCAAGGTCAAACATTTTCGATACTATTTTAGCTGTTTTTTCGCCGCCGGCTCCGATTATCCAGTTCATACGTCCTTTTGCATGACGACTGACCATGTTGATAATCTCTTCGCTGCTCAGTGATTCGGAATGATAAAAAACCGGCTTAAGTATATTGTCGTCCTTTGTTATCTGTCCTTCTGACAGAGCAATGTCATAAAGAGCGGTGTGTGGATATATTCTCAGCCCGCAGAAAAAAAATAAAACAGTTTTATCCAGTTTGTCAATATTTGAAAGTGTTTCCTTCAGCGAATCGGCATTTTCTCCGGGACCTCCCAGGAGAAAATAATGCGCAACGTATAGACCTGCATCGTTTGCCAATTTATGCGCATCAAAAACATTATTTATCTTAAACGGTTTCCTGTAAGATGCCAGCATTTTGTTAGACATGGATTCCGTACCAAATTCAACATGGGTAAGCCCGGCATCTGCCATTATTTTAAAATAATCTTTCGGTGGGCTTTTCGGAGCAAAAAAAGCTCCCCATGGAATTGAAACCCCATATTTTATAAATGCCTGTGCAACTTCTCTGCTGTGGGAAAAATCACAATTAAATGCCGAATCAGTTATAAAAAAATATTTGGCTCCTGCTTCCTGGAGCTTTAGAGCCGCATTTGCAACCTCTTTTGGAGGAATAAGCCGCAGTCTGCTTCCTTCAATATGAGGATAAGTACAATAGATACATTTTAAATTACAGCCTCGTTTTGTTTGAAGATTGAGCATTCCCCCTCTTTTAAGGTAAAATTTGAGGTGGGAATTATTTATATCTATTTGTGCGGAAAATGATTTGTCTAGGGGTGTGGGTGTTTGCGCCTTATTTCCCCTGGTAATTACTCCGAGAATAGATGATACATCTTCCTTTTTTTCAATAGCATTGAGAAGAAGGGAAAATCTTTCTCCTTCACCAATTATACCGTAATCTGCCTGTAAAGCTTCAAGAACTTCGGCAGGAAATATAGTAAACCCGCTTCCTCCCAAAACAATCGGTGATTTCGAACAATTTCTTATTAAAGCAATAATTTCTTTATAGCCACCAATAAAACCTTTTGGATCGATTGTGTCTGTATTATCTATATTTCGAATAGAAATTCCGATAATATCGGGTAAAAAATTTCTGATTACTTCTTTAATTGAGTCAAAATCTTTTAAATCGTTCAGATCTGAAATTTTTACCTTATGACTTTTAGCAATTGCTTCAGCCACATAATCAAGCCCCAATGGATATACCGGATAAGGTTCATTTAAAGTGTTTGCCGAAATAAGTAATACTTTCATAACAGAGTGACTAAAGTGAGCTAAAGTGACTAAAATGCCTAAAGTTGTTGTGTCACTTTGCTCCGGTCTTCGCCTTTGGCTACGCCCCGGCAAGCCATCTTTGCCTCTTGTCGCGGCGTAACCAAAGGTGAAGCCTGATTGGCTTCAGGCTACGCTTTCCAAGCTACGACTCGACAAGATGCCCAGGCAAGCCATCTTTTTTAAAATAGAAAAGACAGAATTCCTTAACTTTAGTCACTTTAGTTCAATTTAGACACTTTAGTCACTTAAAATAAAGCTCCGAGGGACAAATCAATGCCAAGTCTTTAGGGCGTAAATTCTTTATATTTTAGCAATGAAAATTTACGGGCCGGTCAATTAGGCATTGTCGGTAGACATTGCCGGAGCTTTCTCGTGGATATAGTTGGCCATTGCTCTAAGGGATGAAAAAACCTCTGCGCCCAGTTCCTTATTATTTACTATAACGGAATAATCTTTTTCCATCATTAATACAAGCTCCAGGACATCAATGGAATCTATGTCCAGTTCTCCACCAACCA
>JAUWOH010000435.1 GCA_030612225.1 Desulfobacteraceae bacterium | reverse complement strand
AATGAAGCAGTGTAACAGGTTGTGGGGTACGAGGTGCGAGGTACGGGTTGCGAGAGAAAGGTGTTTTGAATATCGAATATCGAACAAGGAATATCGAACCGCAGAAGTAAGGAAAAACACTTCGAAATTCATTAGTCCTTGTTCGATATTCTGCGGTTCAATAATCAATAATCGCTTAAGTTATAACCAATGAAGGTATGATGCTCTCGTAAAAAGTATAACCGATGGTGCCCGCAGGAAATGCCCTTGGGGTGCTAAGTAGAAAGTTCCATATACGCCCCGAAGGAAGTGCCCTTGGGGTACAAGGCGCAGTGGTTTTTCAGGAACGAGGCAATACATGTAGTATGCCGAGTTTCTGAAAAACCGCTGCAACGCAGTAGATGGGACTTTCTACGACGCCATCAAGGTATAAAGGAGAAATGAATGTCTAATTGGGAACCGAAAATCGTCGCATTTTTATGCAACTGGTGCAGTTACGCTGCTGCAGATCTTGCTGGTGTGGGCAGAATGCAGTATCCGCCGAACATCAGGGTCATCCGTATCCCCTGCACTGGAAGTATGAATCCCAAGTTTGCTTTGGCAGCCTTGCGGGAAGGTGCTGACGGAGTCTGGGTATCCGGGTGACATCCCGGAGAATGCCATTACCTGGAAGGTAATTACTACGCACGACGAAAGTTTGCACTCTTTCAAAACCTTATGGAACATATGGGAATTGAACCAGGTCGCATCCAGTTTTCATGGGTCTCTTCTGCTGAATCGACTAAATTTGTGCAGGTGGTAAAGGAAGTCACCGAAGCGGTGAAGGCCCTTGGGCCGAATAATAATTTTATAACAAAAGAGGCTAAGGCAGCTTAACATGTTAGGATATATTGATAAAATAAGGCAAATATCTAAAGGGCTTCTGGAAAACAAAAAAGTCGACATAATCATCGGTTTTAAAAAAGGAACAATACCGATGATGAATGAACCCTGTCTAATAAAAAGCCCGAAGGATGTCGAACAACTCGTATGGGACAGCAACTGTGGAATCAACCTGGCAAACTATCTGACCGACAGAAAGGAAAAAATAGGTATTATTGCCAAGGGGTGTGACAGTCGCAATATTGTCACCCATATAATTGAAAACAAGATAAAAAGAGAGCAGCTTGTTATCATAGGGGTGCCCTGTAAGGGAATGATTGACAAGAACAGAATAACTTCCATGTTTGAGGGTGAAATCAAACTGGTCACGGAACAAAACGGTAATGTCATCGTAAAGGGTGGGAGCTTTGAAGAAACCTTAAAAAGGAATGATGTTCTTCAACAAAACTGCTCTGTTTGTATTCATAGAAATCCTGTTGTTTATGATGAACTTGTTGCAGACCTGGTTGAAGAACAAAAGAACGTGGGTCGATATGATGATGTACAGAAAATCGAAGCCATGCCCTCTGAAGAGAAGTGGAATTATTTTGACGATCTTCTTTCAACCTGCACCCTGTGTTATGCATGCAGAAATGCGTGTCCGCTATGTTACTGCCCCACATGCTTCGTGGACGAGTCGAGGCCCCAGTGGGTTGGCAAAAGCGACGATTCCATAGATATAAGGACATTTCATTTCTTACGGGCATACCATTGTGCCGGCAGGTGTACAGACTGCGGCGCCTGCGAACGTGCATGTCCGGTGGGCATAAACATGCGAATGTTCACCAGAAAGCTGGAAAAGGATTGTTTTGAGCAGTATGGATGGGAAGCGGGCCTGTCCCTTGATGAGCGCCCGCCACTAGATACATACAAGCCTGAAGATCCGGATGACTTTATAAAGTAGTAAATTTCAAGACAAATCAGCGCAAGAGTTCAGCCACTAAGACACAAAGGCTCGAAGGAAGGATATGAATTATAAATCTTTATCAAAAAAAGAGGAATCTATAGATAAAAACGGCATCAAGAGAATTATATTATAATTTTAGTGTCTTTGTGCCTTAGTGGCTGAAACTATTATAAAAATTTTTACTTCATAACGGACTATCAGATAAAGGCAAAAGTATGAAAGTCATAAAAATTGACAAAAAAGACTGGGCCGGCGGACTTGAAAAATCGAGAAGTGCTTACCGGTTGATTGCTCCTTTTAAAGAAAAGAATAAACAATTTACCGAATTTAAAGAGATAGATAAAGACCAGGAGCCGGAATTAACAACATTAAATACCGTTCTTTCACCCAAATCTATTACCTTCCCCCATTCGGAAGTTATGTTTGAATATACTACTGATCAAAAGAGCGAGGATTGTAATCTTTTGAAAAGACCAGAGAAAAACTATTCTCCCTGTGCGGTCATTGGTATCAGACCTTATGATGCAACAGCCTTTCTTTTGCTTAAGAAAAATTTTGACGCAGACGACTACCGTGACCCTTACTGGTGTGACGCTTATGAAGCCTGTACCTTTGTCGGCCTGGCAATAAACGATCCTGACAGCACGGATTTCAGTACCAGTACAAAATCAGGCCCTTTCGACGAAAGCGGTCTTGATGTGCTTTTAGTTGATATGAAAGACCACTTCCTTGCAAAAGTTATTTCGGACAAGGGAGATGACTATCTAAAAGCCGCCGGCTGGACGACAAAAGCCGATACAGATGCTGCAATCAAGCAAATAGAGGAAATGAAAAAAAAGGCGGAAGCGAAAATTACATCAAAGATAGCCTTTGATAATATCGAAAAAAAATCGATCATGGAGCTTTATGAAGCCGATTTTTGGGAGGATGTAGCCTTTGCCTGTATAAACTGCGGAACGTGCACATATCTTTGCCCAACCTGCTGGTGCTTTGACATTCAGGATGAAAATCATGGCGAATCGGGTAAACGGTTTAAAAACTGGGATAGCTGTATGTTTCCTTTATTTACGCATCACAGCTCCGGGCATAAC
>JAUWOH010000014.1 GCA_030612225.1 Desulfobacteraceae bacterium | reverse complement strand
TTTGTACTGAGGCGCATTACTTCGTTTAACTAAAAAGGCAACTACTTCTTCGAGAGCTGCGTTTCCCGCCCGTTCCCCAAGGCCGCTTACCGTAACATCGGCAAAATCTGCCCCGGCTTTCAATGCGGTTACGGCATTAGCTGTGGCCATGCCGAAGTCATTATGGGTGTGGACCCCTATATCAATGCTGAAGCGGGTTTTTAACCTTGTAATGATCCTGAACATGGAGGCTGGATCCATGATTCCTACGGTATCTGCAAAACGTATCCTGTTTATGCCTTCTGCTATGGCCAGACAAGATATCTCTTCCACAAAATCCGGATCAGCTCTGGAGGCATCTTCCAGACCGAGGGAAAGATAACAGGAACTTTTGTTTCGCGCTTGCTGTATACTTTCCCGTACTCTCGTCATTACCCATGTTCTATCCCGACCCAGTTTATGTTCTATATGAATGTCTGAAACGGAAATAGAAAGCGCAAGAACATCCGGCGACAGGACCAACGTTTCTTCAATATCTCCGGGAAGGCACCGGCACCACAAAGCAAGTTTCGGACACCCTGCGAGTTTTTCGGCTTGTTTGATGAGTTCCCTGGTCTCGGGGTTTTGCACTGCAATTCCCAGCTCTATTTCATCAATGCCGACTTTTATGAGCAGATCAATGATACGCAGCTTTTCAGTCAGGTCAAAATAAACATTAGCTGCCTGCTCACCTTCCCTCAATGTAGAGTCGATAATTCCTTTCATCCGGATTATTCCTTAAGACACCTTCTCTTGGTTTCGGCAGCTCTGCACTTTTTGCCGCATAGGGGGTGAGGTGCATCAGGGGCAAAGCAAACCCATACATTTTCGTAAACCTTACAATCAAAATTTGTTGGGATTGCTGCATACAGTGTCGTGCCGCCAATATCAACTATTGCCATAAAACCATTACCGTTATTTGTTTTTTTTACTATCTTTCCCCTGATTCGGTTCAAGTTGTCGTCAACTGCTTCATCTTCTCTTTTCAGCATGATTTTTTTCGGATGGATGCATAGGTTGATTTCTTTGCCTTTTCCAAAAATAGGATACTTTTTAACTCGAATCGTAACAGATTGATCCGGTCCATTACTACTGATTCGCACTGTGGCTTCATGGTTGTTTATTTCGATCAGCGATACTTTTAAGATATTCTTGATCCCGATAAAACGGGCGACAAATTCGGTTTTAGGGTGATGAAACAGTTCGGAAGGGGATTCTATTTGTTCCACCCTCCCGTTGTTAAGCACCGAAACGCGGTCTCCCAACAATACCGCCTCATTATGGTCATGTGTAACATAAACCGTGGTCACACCTATTTCCTGCTGAATACTTTTTAATTCATCCCGTACTGTCTCTTTGGTCATGGCATCCAGACTGCTCATAGGTTCATCCATAAGAAGTATTTCAGGTTCAATAACGAGCGCCCTGGCCAGGGCGGTTCTTTGTTTTTGTCCTCCGCTTAACTGGTGGGGGAATTTGCCCTTTTCTTTTACAATACTTACTTTGCTCAAATAATTCTCGACCTTCCGTGTCATCTCATGCCCCTTGATCCTTCTGACCCTGAGCCCATAAGCAACGTTGTCAAAAACGGTTAGATGCGGGAACAGGGCATGGTCTTGAAAAACAAAACCAATTCTTCTTTTGTCAGGAGAAAGATTGCTTACATCCTGGCCGCCGATAGAAACAGATCCGCTATCCTGTTCAGTCAGTCCGGCCATGACGGACAGCGTAGTTGTCTTGCCACCGCCGCTCGGTCCTAACAGCACATGAAATTCTCCCTGATTAATTTCAAGATTTAAATTTTTCAGTACTGCCCGTCCGTCATAGCTTTTTGAGATTTTCTCTAATGTAATACCCATTACTATTTACCCCGCTTGTATAGACTTTCAGATAATTCATTTCACAAGGCTAGAAGGAGAAAGGCGTATTAGTTATACGTCGACGACTGATAACGCAGTGAAATAAATTATCTGAAAGTCTATATCTTGACCCGTGATTTGAATACCAGCAGCAATGTAAAAGAAAATACCAGCAAGAGCAGAGCAACAGCGGTTGAGGCGGCCAGCTCTCCTGACATGGCGTTCTGATAAATGGCTACAGTCATTGTTTCGGTTCTAAAGGGAATGCAGCCTGCCACCATGGAAGTCGCACCGAACTCTCCCAGCGCCCTTGCCCAGGTCATAATCATGCCGGTATAGATGCCGTTTCTCGCCAGCGGGAGTAGAATCTTTTTAAACGTATAGAATTTTGACGCTCCCAGGGTTAATGAGGCATTGATGACGTTTTTGTTTATTGATTCAAATGCGTCTCTTGCTGATTTAATTAGAAACGGAATAGAAACAAAAAGCTGTGCAATTATGATTCCCTTTTTAGAAAATATCAGATTGATTCCGTGGTTGTTTAACATGCCGCCAAACTTACTATTTCCCCCCAACAGGATTAGTAGAGCTAACCCCGCAACCAGAGGGGGCATGCAAATAGGAAGATCAACCAGTGTATCAAGTATCTCTTTGCCTTTAAAGTCCTTCATGGCAAGCAAATAGGCCACGGGGATTCCGAGACATAACGCAAAGAAGACTACTGTCAGCGATGTTTCAAGACTTATGAGAACCGCTGACAAAACTAATGGAGATTTTAGCTGACGCACCAGTTCTCCAAACGAAGTCGTTGTAAAAAGGGCGAGCATGGGGAGTACAATCAGGCACACAAAGATTCCCGCAATAAGCGATACGGTTAGATCGAAGGAAAGACTTTTCATTTATTCCACCACTTCAAAACCATGTTTTTTGAAAATTGCTTTACCTTCAATGTCGAGAAGATAATTAATATATACGTTTGTCTCTTTTTTATGTTTTACCATCCGGCAGACCGGAATAATGCTTTTGAAGTTATATTGCTCTGGAATGTCAACAATTCTTACCCTGCCGGACTGAACCGCATCTGCTTTCCATACAATAGAAGCATCGGCATTATTTCCTTCAATCCATAACACCAGTTGCTTAACTGCTTGTCCTTTTGCTCTTATATTCATCCTTGATTCTTCGAGGTCCGCTTTCGTAAGTATTGCAGCAGAAGCGCCACCTATGGCAGCCGCCCTGGCATCACCCAATACGAGCCGGTTGTTACTATCAAGAAAATCACCAAGAGAGTTTACCTTACTGTTTCCTCTTGGGGTAATAATAACAGGTGTATGATAGGCAATCGGAGAATAACCTTCTATGTAGCCCTTTTTCTTTAAGATTTTTGCCCATTTTTCGCTGCCCGGGATAAAGACATCAGGGTATTGCCCAACCAGTATCTTGTTGCCCAGTCTTCCGCTTCCTCCATAGTCGTATATGATCTTTATCCCATAAAGCTTCTCAAACCTTTCTCCTATTTCATTCAGAGGAAGCCGCATCCCCGATCCGGCAAACACAAGGAGTTCCTTAGATTCTTTTTGGGCAAAGGCAGTAGAAGAAATAAGGCAAGCCAATAATGTCAATAGAAACGCTTTATATTTTTTCAAATCGCAAAGTGCTTTCATGATAACTCCTTAAGAGGCTTGAAAACACAGCCTTTCCAGGTTTAAAATTTTGCTGGTGCCGGCAACTGTTGTGCCGTAAACATATAGCGGCTTCTGGTATTTCTCTGAGAGATAAATCAACGGAGACAGGCTGTCGTTTACTACTGTTGAGCCTGTCGCCAAAATGATATCGCTGGTTTTAAAAAGCTCATCTGTCTTTTTCCTGCCATCCCATATAAGCACCCCATATTTTATTTTGTTGATATTGTCTTTATCCATGTCTGTTACTTTGATATTTTCCGTGGGTAACTCTTTGGAAAAATTATCTATTATAGCCGGCTGGAATCCAACAATTCCAATCTTCACATCAGCACTGTATTTATCAATAATTGTTTTTGCTATCTCCCTGGCACATAATTCAGGCTCCTTGTTTTTGCAGTGAATAGTCTTTTCGGCTGCACCGAGGTAACGCATTACAGCATTCAGCGTAGCAATAAAAAGGGCTCGTTCACTGTTATTCGTTAATTTTAGCTCCAATATTTCTTTAAGCTTACCTTTAAAGTTGCCTGGGGCATCTGTGAATGCTTGTCCCATGGCATTCTTGAAATCCGCCTGGATTAAGAATTCCTTGCCTTGAAGCAAAGGAAAATCCTTTCTTTCTGTTTTACCTATTGCCTCTTCAGATGTCAGGATCTTAGCTGTGATGTTGACCTTGCTTTCCATGAGACCATTTTTTTCGGCTAAATCAATTAATGCGGTTTTTAGTTTTGCATACATATTTCTTTCACCTTTTGCTTTGAGCTTTCACCTTTAATCCTTGTACTTCCAAGGCCTCTAATACGGAGTACATTACCTGATTGATATTTGTGAAACGCTGATTATCTGACAATATTTCACTTTCAGTCTGAACATATTGAGATTTGCCCAGTTCATCTCGGCAGTTATTTATAAGTGCGCTTGCTGACCGTAATGTTGTTTCAAGGTGAAATTGAAAACCTGCTACACGATTATTCATTATAAAACCTTGATTTTGGCACGCTTCACTTGCACCTATTGTCTTTGCTCCTTGTGGTATATCGAAGGTATCACCATGCCAATGAAATACTTTCATTTGATCAGGAATTACTTCTGACAGGATTGTGTCATCTATTTCAGGTGATCGACTAATATTAAACCAGCCTATTTCTCGATGCTTATTCTGATATACTTTTGCCCCTAGTGCGTCCGCAATGAGTTGTGCGCCAAGACATATACCAAGAACAATTTTATTGGATTTAATTGCTTCTTTTATGAAAAGCTTTTCAGCGTTTAACCACGGGTATTTTGCTTCATCATAGATGCCCATTGGTCCACCCATGACTATTAGCCAGTCAATTTCTTTTACCCGGGGTATTTGTTGACCTTTGTATAAATGTGTAGCCGTTAATTCATGTCCCTTTTTCTTCAATATTGGACCAATACTACTCAAGTCTTCAAAAGGTACGTGTTGTAAGTAGTGAATTCTCATTTGCTTACCTTTCTACAATAGATACTTTTCAGCAGCCCCGCCGTCTTCCAGGGCATCCAGAATTTCATCAATTATATCTTCGCTTTCAACATTTCCATACCAGAAATTTTCCGGATAAATAATCATTAGAGGCCCGTTGTCGCACTGTTTCATGCAGCCTGTGCTTGTCAATAGGGCATCCATTCCCCTGTCGAGTATTTCGTTTTCTATGTAAGGTATGATATCTGTGGACCCTTTTTTGTTACACTTACCCTTAATTTCCCCGGATGCCCTGAAACTTGAACATACAAAAATATGATGTTTCGGTTTTACCATTATAATTCCTCCGTATAATCTATTTGTAACCCTAAACCCTAAACCCTGACTACATACACCCCATGCCTACGCCGGCACATGGACGATTGCAGGCCTCTATATCTCTTCTTATCATGTAATTCATGCTGTGACCTTCAAAGACTGCTTCCACAGCCTCTTCAATCATCCCCTCAAGCTCCAGGATGTCGATCCCTTTTCCGGATAGAACTCGTCTTGGGTTATCCCCGATTCCGCTGACAAGAAGTGCCCGGCAGTCACTTATTGTTTCGGCAAGTCCTTCCCAGCGTTTCAGCCCTCCGCCCGGTTCTGGAGTTTTTCTGGACTCCATTAATATAATCTTTCCTTCTTTTTTACCGTAAATTAAAAGTTCTTTCGCTTTACCGAGTTTTTGATTGACAAGAGCGCCCTCCATGCTGGCAACAGCAACATGAGAGCGTTTCCCGTCATAGATTTCCGGCATCTCGGAACATTCTTTCAGTTTTTTAATTATTTCCTTATTATTCTTTTCGCCAAGGATCCCCACGGCATCAGCCCTGCATCTTCCGCAATGATACATCTGGGGAATATACTGAGAGGCTTTCTTTCTGATACTGTTAACTAATTCTTTAGAAGGTTCTTTCAAGTGTGCAAAAGCGCTGCCTTTGTTCGGGTAAAACGGAATGCAATTTAAAATATCTACACCGAGCTCAGACATTTTTTTTGCAACAGCTTCAATATGGTTCTCATTTATTCCAGGTATAATGACGGTGTTTACTTTGGTTGTAATATTATTTTCTTTTAATTTTTTTATAGCTTCGAGCTGCTTTTCCAGCAAAACCTTAAAGCCCGCCTTTGGGCTTAGCACTTTTTTACCGTGCCTGATAAAAGAATAAATTTGAGCACCGATTTCAGGATCTAAAGCATTTAAGGTGATAGTTACATGACTTACATTAATTTGTGCCAGTTCTTCGATATAGGGGTTTAGTCCAAGACCGTTTGTGGCAAGGCAGAGAATGATCTCAGGGTATTTTTTTCTGACCAGGCGAAGAGTTTCCATGGTTTCTTTTGGATTGGCAAACGGGTCGCCGGGTCCAGCTATGCCCACAACTGAAATATTTTTTACATTTTCAAAAATATAATCCAGATAAATTATTGACTGTTTCGGAGTAAGAACTGCGCTGGTAACACCGGGTCTGCTTTCATTTACACAGTCATATTTACGATCGCAATATTTACACTGAATATTACATCTGGGGGCAATGGGAAGATGCACTCTTCCGTGTGAGCCCCGAACTTTAGCGTTAAAACATGGATGGTTTGATAGTTCCATTTTCCTCTCCCCCTCTTTTATCACATATATGTATATCCAACAGACGATGCATCCTGTTTCGATGCTATGATGATATTTGAAATAGTATCAAACAACTGTTGAGTACCCTTGTAACCGATATGAAGAATTCTTGCGCCTCCCATTCGGTCATGTATCGGAAAACCGACTCTTATCAAAGGCTTGTTGATTTCCCTTGCAATCTTGTATCCCTTGCTGCTGCCGATTAAAAAATCCGGGGATAATTTTTTTGCCGCATCTCCTATATCGACAAAATCGACCCCTTCGAGCGCCTCGATTCCCCTGGTTTCAAAATCAGGAATCACCTGACAAAGCTTGTTTTTTAAATGACCGCTTTCACCTCCTGAAGCACAAAGAACCGGAACGATTCCTATTTCCGACAAAAAAGAAGCAAGCCCTATAACCAGATCCTCCTCGCCGTAAACAACGGCACGGGCTTCAAAAACGTATTTATGTCCGTCAGCATAGGCGTCGATGAGCCTTCCCCTCTCCTGAACATATTTTTCCGGCACAGGTTTGCCGGTAATGGTTGAAAGCGCATTAAAAAAAACATCTGTTTCATTAACGCCGATGGGAATGCCTAAGCTGTAACAGGGCACCTGAAATTTCTTTTTTAAAAGCTTGCCTGCGCTTTCCTCTTCGGCAAGGATCCTTCCAAATTCTATGCTCGCTGCAGCGTCCCCCATTGAAGCAATTTGTTTTACAGTTGTTCCTCCTTCCGGGATCTTCTGGTATTCAGACCATAATGGTCCGTCAAGAGTTTGAGAATAATCCGGAAGCATTATATGTTCCGCTCCAAAGTCGAAAAATATATCTTTCAGGTGCCGAAGATCCTCAGGAGACAACATGTTAGGAAAAATATTCACATGTTTCGCCTCAATGTTTCCCTTTTCGGCTATGGTATCGACTGTGGCCTTTACCGCGCCGTGGAAGCCGTCTATGTGTGTTCCCGAATAACTTGGTGTTGATACCGAAACGATTGCAGGAGACAACTTGCCGGAATCATTCTTATTATAATCCCTTAAAATCAGAGGCACATCGTCTCCGATGGTTTCACTAAGGCAGGTGGTCGCAACCCCTATCAACTCCGGATCGTACTGTTTTATTATGTTTTGAACCGCTATTTTTAAGTTGGCCCCTCCGCCGAAAATGGTTGTTTCTTCTGTAAAATTTGAAGATGCTATATCGACCGGCTCATTAAAATGGCTGATCAAGTATCTTCTGATATATGTGGAACAGCCCTGGGAGCCGTGAAGCAAAGGCATGGATTTTTCTATGCCTCTGAAAACCAGTGACGCACCCAGGGGGCTGCAGAGTTTGCATGCATTGCTTGTAGCTTTGTATTCGATATTTTTCTGTGCTTTCATTTTAATATTCTCCAAATCAGGAAAGCTTTTTTTCCGGCGCAAATTTCCAGACAGGACTTTTTACTGAAGAATAGACCTCTTTGGCAAAGTTCAGCATACCGCTGTAGCCGGCTAGAGAGAGTTTTCGTTCATGGTTGTGATCGCAGAAACCGATCCCCATCTTATATGCCATCGGTCTTTCCTTGACGCCGCCGATAAAAAGGTCTGCCCCTTTTTCGATGCAGTATTTGGAAAGCTCCAGGGGATTGGCATCGTCTAAGATCACCGTGCCGTCATTGCACATTTCCCTTAACAATTTATAATCGTCCTTGTTTCCTGTTTGAGACCCGGCCAGCACAACCTCCATTCCGAGAGACCTTAACGCCTTTATCATTGAAAATGCTTTAAAGGCTCCCCCAACATATATGGCGGCTTTTTTACCGGAAAGCACTTTCTTGTATTGCTTCAAGACCGGATTAATCGCCTGTATCTCTTTTCGTACAATATTTTGTGTTTTTTCCATCACCTCGGGGTGATCGCTGAAATGCTCGGCTACGTCATAAAGGGCCTTTGACATGTCTTCAATTCCAAAGTAGGATACTCGAATATAAGGGATGCCGTATTTTTCCTTCATAATCTCAGCAAGATGCATCATCGACCCGGAGCATTGTACCACATTAAGCTTTGCTCCGTGTGAACGCTTTATTTTATCAACTCTACCGTCTCCTGTAAAAACAGACACCACCTCAAGACCCATTTTCTCGTAGTAATCTTGAATGATCCATGCCTCACCTGCTATATTGAATTCTCCCATTATATTAAGACTCAGTTCCCCGATACCTTCTATGGAACCGGTTCCGACAATGTGTGCCATGGCATCACATGCAGCCTTGTACCCGTCCTTTTTGGTTCCCTTGAATCCTTCCGAATGAACCGGCAAAACAGGAATCCCTTTTTCGTCAGACACACGCTTGCATATGGAATCTACATCATCGCCAATTAATCCGACAATGCATGTAGCGTAAACAAACGCCGCATTGGGATGATACTTATCAATAAGTTGAACACGGGATCCGTACAATTTTTTCTCTCCGCCGAAAATAATATCTTTTTCCTTAAGATCTGTGGAAAAACTCATCCGGTGGAGCTGAGGGCCTGATGAAAGCGCCCCCCTGATGTCCCAGGTGTATGACGCGCATCCAATAGGACCATGGATCAGGTGCAAGGCATCGGCAATCGGATACAGCACAACCCTGGAGCCACAGAAAACGCAGGCTCTTTGACTCACGGAACCGGCGAGGCTCTTTTTTTCGCATGTCATATCAAATGCTTGTGCGCCTTTTTGATATATCTGCTTTTCTCTTTCTTTTAAAATCGGCATATTAGTCATAGGTCATCCCCCGCTATCCCCGAACCTTGAACCCCTGAACCCTTCAGTCTAAACCCCTTCAGCGCAGCTGGCTATATTTACATTACCAGTTCAAACTCTATTTCAGAGGAATCCCTGTCCTGGCGGTCCATAAGCGCATCAAGTATCTTTTCTAAAAAACGCATTCCACCCTGGTAACCAACTGTCGGAAAATAACTGTGACCGATTCTATCCAAAATCGGGAAACCAAACCTTATAAACGGGATATCTTCATCTCTTGAAATGTACTTCACATAGGTATTTCCGATGAGAAGATCCACAGGTTCATTTTTTATCCACTGGTGAAAAAGCATCATATCGCCGCCGCTTTTAACGTTTACCTTGCATGGCAGGCCCTCGGTTAAACTCTTAATCCTTTTTTCGAATTTCTTGTCCTTTGTACCGGTAACGATATGTATCGGCAGCATATCAATGGATACCAGAAATTCCGTAAGGGCTTCCAGTTGATCAGGATCTCCCACCAATCCGACTTTCTTATGATAAAAATAGGCCTGCATGTCCGTTATAATATCTACGAGTTGCCCCCTTTCGATGTTTATGGAGTCAGGAACATTGACGCCTCCCATTTTTCTTAATGAATCTACAAATCTGTCGGTTGCCTTGATTCCTATGGGCAGATCGAGTATTTCGCACGGCACCTTGCATTTTGTATCCAGGGCATGGGCGGCGGGTCCGGATGTCAGACGTCCCAGGGCAATTGTCCCCCTGCTGCTGCCGGCGCTTACTAACTCATCTATGGTAACCCCGCCCTTTGGATACATGGCAAATTTTCCGGTCTGGGGACCGTTAAGCACATTTTCGGTATCCGGAAACATTATAAACTTGACCCCCAACTCACCTGCTATCCGCTTAATTTCCTTCATGTCCGAAGGTTCCACCCACCCCGGGATTATGTTTATACGGTTCTCTTTATGTTCGGCCGGTTTTGCAAAATAATCGACCATAGCTTTTGTCATGTTCGCAAAACCTGTAACATGGGTGCCCACATAACTCGGGGTATTTGCATGTAAAACAAATTTACCCTCCGGAATCTTCCCGTCAGCCCTGGCCTTGCCGAATATCTGCGGAATATCGTCCCCTATGGTCTCGGATAAACAGGTTGTATGAACGGCTACGACATCAGGTTCATAAATTGTAAAAATGTTGTTTAATGCCTGCAGCAGATTTGCCTGGCCTCCGAACACTGAAGCACCTTCCGTAAAGGAGCTGGTGGCAGCCATTACAGGCTCCTTGTAGTGTCTGGTCAGGGTACTCCGGTGATATGCATAACATCCCTGGGAACCGTGACTGTGTGGAAGACAGCCGTGAATTCCCAGGGACGCATACATGGCGCCTATAGGCTGGCAGGTTTTCGCCGGATTAACGGTCAAAGCTTTACGTTCTGTAATTTCTTTTGGCGTATGTCGTAATAACATTTGGGAGTTCCTTTTTTTGATGTATGGGCAAACCCTCTGTGGTTGCCCTATTATTTTTTTGCCCATTTGGTTGTTGCCATTCATCGACAGGGTAGGCTATTCATATGCATACAGGGCAGCCTGCCCCTACTATTCATATGCATACATGGCGGATAGCTCAGGACTCTTTTCCCACGGTGCCTTGATATGATCCCACACCTTGCTGTTTATCATCCTGTCCATTTCATAATAAAAATTAACAGCCCCTTTATATACGGCATACGGGCCACCGGTATCATAGCTGTGAAGCTGTTTCATAGGTATCCCGTGCTTCTGTATCATATACTTTTCCTTGATCCCTGCACAAAATATCGCCGGCTTATAGGTTTCAATAAGCTTTTCGGTTTCGTACTGGCTGATGTCGTCAATGACATAATCTCCCTCCTCCATATCAGGCATCATCCCTTCATAGTCTTTTAGCCTGACACCATGTCTTTCTTCTGCTTCAAGTTCTTTTTTATCTATCCTGGGATTGTATTTTTCAGGGTCTTTTTGAACATCAAGCTCTTCAATATTTCTGCTATCCGCATCGACTTTTATTTTCGGCAGCACGTGTCTTCCCTCATAATCGTCCCTGTGTGCAAACTCGTATCCCGCGGCGATCGTTATCATCCCAATTTCCTTGAACAGTTCCTGATAATGATGAGCTCGTGAGCCACCTACAAACATCATGGCAAGCTTTCCTTCGAGTCGCGGCCTGATTTCGGCTTGAGCTTTTTCTACGGCCGGCATCTCTTCGGCAATCACTTCTTCCACCCGGTCGATAAGCTTCTGATCGCCGTAATATTCGGCAATTTTTCTAAGTGACCTTGAGGTGGCTTCAGCACTCAAAAAATTTATCTTGAGCCAGGGTATCCCGTATTTTTGCTCCATCATATCAGCCACATAATTGATGGAACGATGACACATAATCAGATTCAAGTCCGCAGTGTGCGAGTTTGAGAAATGATCTACGCTCGAGTTGCCGCTGAATGTGGAAATTAACGTTATTCCACATCTTTCAAATAAGTCTTCGATCAAAAATGCGTCTCCGCCGATATTATATTCTCCAAGAAGATTAACCTTGTAATCCCCTTCTTTTACCGTATCATCCAGGCCGATAACATGCTGAAAGAGTCCGTTGTTTGCCACATGGTGGCCTGCAGACTGGCTGACCCCCTTATATCCCTCACAACTAAAGCCAAATATGGTAATCCCCAGTTTTTTTTCCATTTCCCTTGTTACAGAATGAATATCATCTCCAATCAGCCCCACAGGACAGGTTGCAAATACCGAAATCATCTTCGGCTTGAAGATGTCATAAGCCTCCTGAATGGCAGCCTTGAGTTTTTTTTCACCTCCAAAAATTATCTCTCTTTCTTCCATGTCAGTTGAAAAACAATAGGTCATGAAATTATGCCCGTCAGGCGTGGTGGACGGATCGGTCTGGTTTCGCCTGGTCAGCCAACTGTAAAAGCCGCACCCGATCGGACCGTGGGTAAGATTTATTATATCCCGGGTTGGGCCCATCACAACCCCTTTGCAGCCTGCGTAGCAGCAGCCTCTTTGTGATATAATGCCAGGAATGGTTCTCACATTGGCCTGTATTTCAGTATAGTTTTCATCATCCACTTTTTTATTTATGACAAAATGCTTTGATCTTTTTCTCGCCACTTTCGGAGGATATTTCTCCATAATTTCTTGCTTGACTTTTTTCGGATCTATATCTTTCCAGTTATCCGTTTTTTCTTCATATTCTGTTGTTTCTTTACGCATAGGCTCCATGTTTTGATCTCCTGTCAATCATCAAGTGTTTTATCTCCGCTTTCTCCGGTTCTTACGCATGCGGAATCGGATACCGGCATAACAAATATTTTACCATCTCCGGATTTGCCTGTCTGGTTTACTTTTATTATTGTTTTAACGGTCTTTTCTACGAACTTTTCCTTTACAACAATAAAAAGTATTCTTTTAGGTATTAAACGCTGGCTCTGACCTAATTGGGAGATCGCCTCTTCATATCCCTGTTCTGCCCCCTTGAGCAGTTTTAGATCGACCAAACCCTTTCCTCTTCCCAAAGCGTCTCTTGCGGTGATTGATCCTATACCGGCTTTTGCAAGAGCCTTTTTAGTCGGGTTGATCATATTCATTCGAATAATAGCCATAACCTCTCTCATATCTTCACCTCTTCTGTTTTCCCGGAAGATGTTTCCTTGATTCCCGAGCTTATCGTGTAAGATTCCTGCACAGGAGTAATGAAAATTTTTCCATCTCCAAAAGCCCCCTTATTTCCGGTTCTTGCTGCTTGCATCACTGTATCTATGACAAAATCTTTATCTTCATCATTTACAACGGTAATGAGCAATTCCTTTGGTATTTCATCATAGGTTACTTCTCCGATTTTTATTCCCCGCTGCTTGCCCCTGCCTACTACGGACATTTTAGTTACAGCCGGAAATCCTGCATCCATAAGCGCTGCAAGCACATTGTCCGATTTCTCAGGCCTTACTATTGATCTGATCATTATCATTTTAGCTTTCCTTTCTATGGTTTTTGTATAGTTTCTGCTTATTTTTCATAAAACATTCGGTCTAATCGCCAATGCCGTATTCTATCAGAAGCTTTTCAAGTTCGTCCATCTCAAGCGGGGTCGGGATAATGAAATTCTCGTTTGCTTCTATTTTTTTTGCAAGGGTCCTGTATTCATCCGCCTGCGGATGTTCCGGATTGAATTCGATAACGGTTTTTCTGTTGATCTCAGCTTTTTGAACCATATTGTCTCTTGGAACAAAGTGTATCATATATGTTCCCAGCTTTTCGGCAAAGGCCTTGATCATCTCTTCTTCATTGTTGACTTGACGGCTGTTGCAAATAATTCCGGCCAGTCTTATACCGCCCCCTTCCGCAAATTTCATGATACCCTTGCAGATATTGTTTGCCGCATACATGGCCATCATCTCGCCGGAACAGACTATGTAGATTTCCTTTGCTTTTCCCTGACGCATGGGCATGGCAAAACCACCACACACAACATCGCCCAGCACATCATAAAAGGCATAGTCAAGCCCCTCGGAATCCTCGTAGGCGCCCAGAGACTCCAACATATTAATAGCCGTAATTATTCCTCTGCCGGCGCAGCCTACACCTGGCTCGGGGCCGCCGGATTCTACACACAGAATATCGCCAAAGCCGATCTTGCGAATATCTTCCAGGTCAACGTCTTCACCTTCTTCCCTCAGAGTATCCAGGACGCTTTTTTGCGCCAACCCTCCCAGAAGCAGACGGGTTGAGTCGGCTTTCGGGTCACAGCCTACGACCATAATTTTCTTTCCAATTTCTGCAAGGCCTGCGACCGTATTCTGCGTTGTTGTGGATTTGCCGATCCCGCCTTTTCCGTAAATAGCAATCTTTCTCATTTCATGCCTCCTGTTATAAATAAATTGAGTTTCAATTTTGTCTTTGTATGATAATGTATATCAATATACGTGCCAACTATTTGCAGTAAGTAAGTTGACAGACCTAATTATCGAATATCATAGGTTGAAACTAACATGTTTAGCACTCTGTTTGCTGAAAAGAATGTGATACTACATCCTACAAAATTGTAGGCCTTGAGACCATTTTCGACAGAAATGTAGGAATGTAGAAATAGGGATTGAGGAATTTAATAGGTTGGGGCAGGTCTACGTGCTTGCCGTTTAAATTTAGAAAGCCGTAGGGGCGAACATTGTCGCCCATTGCGGATTCAGAATATGATAGCGCCTACGCTCTTTGTTCTCTGGAATAAAAATTAATTCCTTGGCCGGAAAAAACCATTGCCATATCAATTCCCTTAAGGTCTTATATTTTTACTTCAGTAATCTATACAGGAATACATCGTCGCATCCTTCTTCGTAATCACGCTCATACAGATCAATGACCCGTTCAAGTTGCGCCCTTAACTCATCCATAAGCGCTTCGGGTATGGGAACGGTGCAGTCTTTTTGCCCCTTGCCAAATTCCTTTCTGCCTGGACACCATATTCGTGTTATAATCTGGTTTACTGGTCTGAGGTATTGTTTTACGACCAGAGAAAACTGCTTGATTAAACAGCACTTTTTTAGTATTAGAAGAAATGTCTGGCGCAGTGCGTCCATATGCGGCACTCTTGTCATTGGATGTGCCATTCCTGGTCAGTCTCCAGACCCTTTTGTTCCATAAAAGACGTGTACAGCTTGACAAGATCGGCAGCAATTTGAATCATAGTGAAGTTATCCTATTTGCTGTTTATCGCGCCTGGATGAGTGATATCCTGTTAGAAATAGAGCAACATGGGAGAAAATCCGCTGTCAACTGTTTTAAATTATGGTAGATATCGGGAAACTATATACTAACTTGTTCGGCAAAAATATTATTTCTTTAAAGGAGGCTTAAGATGATTAATTTCATTATATCTGTTTCAGATTTCCAAGATGCGATAACTTTAAAAAATTGGGGACTTGTGGATGCTCATATTGAATGGGCAGAAAAAGCAGTAAAAAATGGCGGAAAGGTTATTTTTGAACAAAGATATGAAAACGCTTCTGCAGATACTATAATGGAAATTTCAACTAAAGAAGATTTAAAAAATTGGAAAAATAAAGTATCAGAGGTTATCGAATTGATCGAAAAAATTAAGAAAGAAAACGGTTGAAGCTTATGGATAACAAGTTTAGCATAAAGGAAATTACTGAATTACTCATTCAGAAATTAAAAGATGATATCATATACTTACAGAAGCAGGCTCTTTCAGCAAATCAGGCCGGTAAACATACCGAATGTGAAAAGGCATTACAGAAACAGGGCCAAAATATTGAAGCACTAATTAAATTGGTAGAAACTTATAATAAGAAATTTTAGTGAAATGGGCGATAATACATAGTCACGATGCCGAACCAAACGTTCAAGTTGACCGGGGTATAGCGAGCCGATTTGAAAATTTTTGGCTTTAACAATAATTTTATAGTAGCAGAGTTTGTCGGCAATATGCCCCCCGGTAACTTAGCTCAACGTTCGGCTCTAAACACTTTTGGAGAAGTATCGCGATAAAAAACCCTGTAAAAACCGGCAACTTATTTCATTTAAACATGTAATCGCTTTAGGCGCATTCTTGTCGTGGTTGGCGTTATAGATATTGCAGCTTTCTTCTGCTTTTCAAAGTTATGCCCTGACATGACTTTTCGGTTCTTCTGTGTAACTATCCAAACCTGAATCAACATTCTATTGCGCAGGAAATGCGGGTAGTGTATAGTATTACCTGGATGTATAAACAATCAGCGCATGGTTCCAAGTATTTTCGGAAAGTTGAGAAAAAAATCAAATCATTTGCTGCACATGACGATAAAAGGAGTATTTCTGTTTTCGAAGTCATCATTCCGGTGCAGGCAAGCTCATTATTCGGCTATTGAGAATTATCCGAAAAAGTATCGCCGATACATTCTTGCCATGGTTAACATATCTGGAAATCGCAGTTTTCTTCTTCCGAAGATTGCGTACTGTTGTGGTACCTTCGCACTCCGTTATATTTAAAGAGTACTGCATTTTGCGCTTAGTCTCATGGTCAATCCGGCATGAGCATCTTGTTGGGTAAGAAATATGTAGATCGTTTCAGGTATTATCGAAAAACCAGACAAAAGCCGAACAAGGCGCTACACCCGACACCAGAAGCCGGGGCGTTTTTCACTTTTGCCATTTTAGTATAAAACTTTACTTTTGCCAGGTCATCACTGGCTTCCGGTGCCGGTGAGCTTATACATGAAATAGATATTTTAATTTTAAAAAATAGGAGTTTGGTCGCCTTTCCAATTTTTGTTGTGCATACACGACAAACAGTTACAATGTTAGGACACTTGCTATATCATTGTTAACTATGCTTATATCATTATCTTGACTTACTATGCTTGTGACGCAGTTTCGCATAAGAAAGGAAAGGCGACCATTATTTTTCTGTGGATAGCACATCTAAACAAATAACCTTAGAAGACATTTCTGCAAGATTGGAGATAAATATAAGTAAATTATCATATATAATTTACAAGATACCTGATAACAAAAAGTATTTTAATTTCGAAATACCTAAAAAAAATGGAGGAAAAAGAAGTATATCAAAACCTGTTCCAAAATTAATGAATGTACAGAGAAAAGTTAAAGATTATTTGTTGTCATTTTATATTTCAAAACCATGTTCGCATGGATTTGAGGTAAACAGAAATATTAAAACTAATGCCGAAAGACACCTGAAAGGTAAATTACTTCTTAATATTGATATAAAAGATTTTTTTGGGTCAATAAATTTTGGAAGAATTTTTGGGTTATTGAGCAATAAACCTTTTAATTTTGATAAGAAGGCAGCAGCTTCAATTGCAAAACTTGTGATATATAATAATTCATTGCCACAAGGCGCACCAACATCTCCAATATTATCGAACATGATTGCAAGAAGAATGGATTCATCACTAATAAAACTTGCTTCAAAATCAAGGGCTACTTACACCAGATATGTAGATGACATTACATTTTCAACGACATATAACCGTTTTGACAAGAATATTGTTGATAGTGGAAACTTTGATGAAGTAATTGTCGGTAGAATGTTGATTCAGACAATTAATAAAGAAGGTTTTGAGATAAACCATAGAAAAACAAGGCTTTTAAATAAATATGTTAGAAAAGAAGTTACAGAAATAACCATCAATGAATTTCCAAATGTTAGAAGAAAATATATAAACTCTATATTCGGAATGATTTTTTCATGGAAAAAACACGGTTACGAACAATCACTACAAATCTACAAAGTAAAATATTTAAAGTTGAATCCCAGCTCAGATGTTAGCCCCAATTTATACAGATCTATCATTATTGGGAAAATAAGTTTTGTTGCGCATATTCGTGGCTGGGACGATGTTGTTGTAAGTAAATTATGCAGAAGGTATTGTGAATGTGATAGCGAACCACCCAAAAGAATTAAAGCTATAGGTGAATTATCTATGAAATATAATGTTTTTATTGGACATGCATCAGAACAGAAAGATGATATAGCTAAGCCATTATTTGACGAATTAACAAAGCTGGGAATAAAAACATTTATTGATATTGTTGAAATAAAATGGGGCGACTCATTAACAAAACTGATAAATAAATCTCTTGCGGAAGCAGAATACTTCCTTGCAATAATCTCGATTGATTCTATAGGAAAATCTTGGCCTGACACAGAGATGAACGCTGCAATTGCAAGACAAATTGATGGTAAGCAAAAGGTGTTGCCATTATTTGTTGGCACAAAAACACAAATTGATGAATGTAAAAATCATTACTCATTAATTTCAGATAAGCTATATAAAGAATGGAATAATAACCCTCAAGAAGTAGCACAGGAAATTAAGGATCTTATAAGTTAACATATTCAAAATGTATAACAAGGCTAATTCAGCCGACGCAAAAAGCCGCGCCGCTGATTAGCGGCGTTCGGCTCTAAACACTTTTGGAGAAGTATCGCGATGAAAAACCCTGTAAAAACCGGCAACTTATTTCATTCAGACATGTAATCGCTTTGAGCGCATTCTTGCCATTCTCCTGCACAATTATCCAAACCTGAATCATCATTCTATTGCGCAGGAAATGCG
>JAUWOH010000423.1 GCA_030612225.1 Desulfobacteraceae bacterium | reverse complement strand
AAGATAATACAATACAACCCCGCAATAAGGAGTACAATTACAAGTGTGAGATGGCTAAGATCTAAAAAGATTATATGAAACGGGGGGAAATTTGAACCTGAAAGATTTCTAATTACAAGCAGTACTCCTGTTATAACAAGTCCAAAAAGAACTGCCCCACGGATATAACCTGATGGTGTTATTTTAATCTTTTTTCGGTTTGTAAGAAAATATCCGGTTATAATAAATGCTGTGATTCCAAGAAGAAGTATTGCAAAAAGATAATGCATATAATGGGTCACGAAAAATTGTCCCAGCCATCCTAAACCAGGAATATCAGCTATATAGTAACGCTTGAAAATCGGCATCTGTCCGAAACCCGTGAGGACGAGAAAAAAAACGGTTATCAGGTAAAAATAGTGTATAATCGGTTTTGTATTTGATTTCGTATTATTTTCTTTCAAATTCATTATATTCCTCCACATATTTAGCACTTTACCGAAAACACCGGTTTTCCGGGCAAAAATTCGACAATACGAATTTCGCCTGAACACAACTTTTCGTTCAGGCTCTACTCACCGGTTTTTGTCATTTTGTAAAATTTACCTGCAGCAGCGACAGCTCCGGCAATAGGTGCTATAATCATTGCTGTGGCAAGGTTGTTTGAATCGGCCATGGTATCTTTTACAGGAGATAAATGTGGCTTCCCTTTTCCTGTTTCAATGGCCTTGTTAAGCTCCTCGAAAGGAACCGGTGAAACATAAATCGTATTGGTTCCGCCGTTTTCTTTTTCGCCATAGATATATCCGCCAATTTCTTTGGCCAGTTCATGAGCCTTTTTAATTATTTCATCTCTTGGACCGATGGTCTGCACATCCTCAGGACACGCCTCTATGCACGCAGGCAGTTCTCCGTCGGCGATCCTGTTATAACACCGATCGCATTTGTACATCACACCGTTTCCTGCAAGAGAAGGAAGTAAGTCAAGATAAATACCAACACCGGTCTGACGCTCAGGAATATGCCACGGACATACTGATTTGCATTTGGAGCCACCCAGGCACAGATCAGGATCGATTCTCGATATGCCGTTTTTAAGCAGCCTTGCCGATCCCCACGGGCACAGTTTAACACAAGGCGGATTTACGCAGTGCATGCAGCGTCTGGGAATCGTAAGTTCAGTCTCTTCCCCGTTGATTTTTACCGTTGCACTTTGAATAAAAAGCCAGTTGTATGGTGTCAGGCGGTCTGTAACATCCTGTTTGTCCGACCAGTCCATTACCGGTACCCTGTCAGGATACATTTTAGGAAAAGGCTTTTTCGGATCAGGAAATTTCGTTTCATTTACCTCTTTACAAGCCTCGACACAGGCTTCGCATCCTATACATTTACGAATGTCGAGAAGAGTGGCGAGTTGCTCCTTGCCATTAGCTCCTGCAGCACTTGCGGGTATTCCCGCTGCTGCAAGAGCACATGCCGTAGCCATTGTTCCCTTTAAAAAAGATCTTCTGGATATTTTATTTTTCATTTTTTCTCCGTTTTATAAAAGTTGTCATTATTTCGTTTTTGCGATCAATATCGTGAAGAAAACGCAATATTTATGCCGATGGCTTTTTTTGATGCTGTGTAATAAATTCTTTGGGCTCTTTCTAATATGCTATTTTCTTAATGTACTTATCATTTTGAAAAGGTCAACTTTTTTTGCTTTCAGACAAAAAATTTCGTTAGTATGATTAAAAAATAAAGGAATATTTTTCTGTTCTCACGATTTATATTTGATAAACTCAATTTTTGGCATCAAAATTGCTTAAATAATCAATGAGGGGTTTAACTTGGCATTTACCTCCATCATATGTTTTACTACCTCACAAGGTGCAAATCGACCCTTATAATGAGGCTTCGTTGGGGTCGATTTGCATTTTTTTTAATTTTTTGCAAAACCTTCGATGTTGACTTAATACAATTTGTCATTAAAATATAAATATTGTGTGTTATACCGCTTTTCATAGATATGTTCCGAAATATTGAATTGCGGTATATGTGGTTGTAGAAAAAAACGTTTAGATAACGGAACGTTTTTTTGACAACCACTATACAAACCGGTTTTCAATTTCTCCTCTAAAAAGAGAAATAAGTATATTTAAGAAAGGATTTAATGATGAAAAAAGCGGACTACGATCTGGTTATCATTGGCGGAGGTCCTGCCGGCCTTACGGCAGGTATTTATGCATCTCGGGCAAGGATGAATGTGCTTTTGCTGGAAAAGGCGGCACCCGGCGGACAGGTTCTTGTATCCGACTGGATAGAAAATTATCCCGGTTTCCCTGAAGGTATCAGCGGGTATGATCTGGTGAATAAAATGACTGAGCAGGCAAAACGCTTTGGTCTAACTTTTGAAACCAGTGAAGTGCTTTCTCTCGACTTGTCTGAAGCTGTAAAGAAAATTGAGCTGAACGATAAAACCATTACAACACTTTCCATTATTATTGCTACAGGTGCTTCACCAAGAAAACTCGGAGTCCCGGGTGAAGACATGTTTATCGGTAAGGGCGTCTCCTTTTGTGCGACTTGTGACGGACCGTTTTTTAAAGAAAACGTCGTTGCTGCTGTCGGCGGCGGTGATACGGCAGTCCAGGAGAGCATTTTTCTAACAAAGTTTGCAAAAAAGGTCTATTTAATACATCGCAGGGATGAATTAAGGGCCACAAAGATTTTGCAGGAACGGGCAATAGCAAACGATAAAATTGAATTCATCTGGGATTCGGTGGTAACCGGCATCGGAGGTGGCCTGACAAATGTTGAGAAAATAAACGTAAAGAATGTAAAGACAGGTGAAGAAAAAGAAATCCCTGTTTCCGGATGCTTTGTCTGGGTTGGTATTCTTCCGAATACATCATTTTTAAAAGACAATTTAAAGGTGGATGAAAACGGTTTCATTATGGCGGGCCCAAATATGGAAACATCGGTACCCGGTGTTTTCGCAGTTGGAGATGTTAGAAACACACCTTTGCGCCAGATCGTAACTGCTGTGGGAGATGCCGCTATTGCTGCTGTTTCCGCAGAACATTATATTGAAAATATGTAAGCGTTCACAGGCACCGCAGCTGCATGCGCTCAGGGCGACCAGCATAGCAAA
>JAUWOH010000467.1 GCA_030612225.1 Desulfobacteraceae bacterium | reverse complement strand
GTTTCATCATATTATTTATTGCTTACTATAATACCATCAAAGGAAGCGAAGCTTCTGAGGTTTTTCTATCTGTTCCGATATCATTGGGGAAGATAGAAATTATAAATCTCTCTTCGTTCTCGGCGACTCTGCGGTGAATCATTTTTATGACTAAATAAAACAGGAGGAATCTCATGCAAGATTTATTTGAAATCATAAGGGAAAGAAGAAGCGTAAGAAAGTATGAGGAAAAGGATATCCCGGAAGATATTCTTAACCAGGTACTTGAAGCGGTCAGATGGGCACCTTCGTGGGCCAACACCCAGTGCTGGGAGATTGTTGTTATAAAAGACATGTCTGTGAAAGAAAAACTTAAAGAATCCTTTCCACCAAAAGGAAATCCTGCAACCAAGGCGGTTGTGGCAGCACCTGTGGTTCTCGCCCTGTGTGCAAAGCTTAAAAGTTCAGGATATTATAAAGACCTTGTTACAACAAAATTTGGTGACTGGTTTATGTTTGATCTTGGAATTGCCGCACAGACCATCTGCCTTGCAGCTCATAACCTGGGACTGGGCACGGTAATCACAGGGCTGTTTGACCATAACAAGGCAGGAGAAGTTCTAAAAGTGCCCGAGGGCTACGAACTTGTATCCATTATTCCCATGGGGTATCCTGCTAAAAAATCCTCAGCTCCGAAACGAAAAGAGATTGGTGAGTTTACACATTATGACGGATTTTAACTTTTTTTCCACATTCTGGATGATATTCTCCTTTTCCTTTCTTGTGGCCCTTACAGGCTCAATGGCACCGGGGCCACTTTTTACTTACACCATTATCAAGTCAGTACAGGCAAAAAAGCGCGGGTACCTTATGGGGCTGTGGATTATCATCGGTCATGCCCTTCTTGAAATGGTGATTATTATCTTTTTGCTGCTGGGATTTTCGTTTGTTTTACAAAATATCATTGTCGTGCGCTCCATAGGAATTGTAGGAGGACTGATACTAATCAGTTTCGGGGCTTCCATAATTCGCGATGTATATCGCGGCAGTGTTTCGACCAGTTTTCTTGATTCTGCTCAAAGCAGCGAAGAAAAATCGACTATTCCCAAACAAAAGGGGATACGAAATCCTGTAATCGGTGGAATCGTGGTCTCCATGGCCAATCCTTACTGGTGGGTCTGGTGGGCAACCATCGGATTTGCGTTCATCCTCCAGTTTGACATATCTTTCAGACAGTGGCCGAAGCTTATCGCTTTTTTCCTGGGACACGAGGCCGGGGATTTGATATGGTACCTGTTTGTATCAACACTTGCTTTTTTGGGCCTGCGCCACCTGAATAAAAAGGTGTATTATGGAATTCTTATATTGTGCGGAATATTTATGATCCTGTTCGGCATATATATGGGAGTTTCACCGTTTTTTAAAGGCGGATAAGTTATTCCACAGAATGTATAAAAATCGGAATATTTTATTCCTTTTTAGAATTAAATTTTTCTGCTTTTTCCGCCATCATTCATGACCGGGTTGCAATTACCAATCCGGTTGCTACCATTACGCCTCCGGCAGCCCTGTTGAGCCTTTGTGCAGCCTTTTGGTTTGTAAACATCCTACGGGCACGACTTGCAAGTAACGCATAGGTCGACAATACAGATGCTAAAACGATAGTTACGATACCCACTACCAACGCTAAGTCAGAGAGTGTCAAAGCCGACAGGTCAAGGAAAGTAGGTAAAAAACCACAATAGAAAAGAATGACTTTCGGATTGGACAGCGTAATAATCAGGCCGCTCACAAAGTTTCCCCATACCGTGCCGGTGTGTTTGCCGTTCTCATTTGATGCAAGTGCAGGTTTTCTAATCCAGATTCTTATACCTAAAAATATTAAATAAGCGCCACCACATATTTTTACGATAAAAAACAAATCACCCAGAGCCTGAGCTATCATTGAAAGCCCGAAAAAGGCGAACAGTAAAAAAATGATGTCTCCAAGAACAATCCCGCAGATTACAGCAAGAGCCGGACGAAAACCTGAAGCAAGTGCCCTGGCAACTGTAGCAAATACTCCAGGCCCAGGACTTGCAGCCAGAACCAACATAGCCAGCGAAAACCCAATAATTGAATAAAGTGTCAATGTATTCTCCGATACCCACCGTAGTTGAATAACTGCAGTGATACTAACCTAATTTTGCATTTAAGCAATATAGTCTGTTTATGGTTTGAATGCTTTCAGTTTTAAATCTTTTATCATCTTGAAATGCTTCGCATTGCTCGATACAAAAGACATATTATTTTCTACTGCTGTAGCAGCTATTATAGCGTCGCCGGATCTAATACCGGAAGCAAGAGT
>JAUWOH010000222.1 GCA_030612225.1 Desulfobacteraceae bacterium | reverse complement strand
AATTACCAGATATCGCTCCGCGTTCCTGGGGAACTTCTTCGATTTTCATTTATTGCCTCGCATGTAGATTATAATTTTCTTCCAAAATAAACTCTATAAATTATACCCTTTTTTAAAAAAAGGCAATACTTTGTTAAATTTTTTATTATTTGTTGATTTTTATTTAAAATAAGTTTTAAATGTCCAATTCCAGTAACCGTTCAAGGGTTCAACGTTCAAAGGTTCAAAGTTCCGTTTTCGTCTCCGGCCTGCATTAAGAACGTGTATTTGTAAAAAAGGGTCATTTCCGATAGGCCTAATCCAAAGTTTAGCGTGGCAACGACTTGGAAAATGTCCATCTTCAACCAGAACTTTGGGTCTTTTATGCTTTTTTTACTCTTAACCATGAACGGTGAACACTGAACCTGTGAACGGTTACAAATATGAATAATAATAAACAAATAAGTTATGAAGTGAAGCTGACTGTCCCTTTTCACGATCTGGACCCCATGCATATCGTCTGGCATGGTAATTATTTAAAATATTTTGATATTGCAAGATTCGGATTGTTCAGTAGTGCGGGCATTGATCTTTATGAGTTTTATAAAAAGACTAACTATTTATTTCCGCTCACAAAAACATCTACCAAGCATATCATTCCCCTGCAGTACAACGATACTTTTACATGTAAGGCAACAGTTGTTGAAGCTCAAATAAAGATTGTTATCGATTTTGAGATAAGACGACTTGGTAGTAGCAAGGTTTGTACGAAAGGAAGAGGAGAACAGGTTGCCGTGGAATATCCCGAAATGGAAATTATGTTTGAAATCCCAGAAAAAATTAGAAAGGCATTAGTACCTTAAAAGTTATTTTTTTGCATTTGGTGTCAAATAAATTGGATTGAAATATTTTCACCGTCTCCAAATGATTGAAGATTGTCGATCGAAGATTGACTATTTAAGGTCCGCTTCCGGCGGATCAATTTTAAAAAAATGACAGAGCGAAGCGACATCCACAAATATTCAATCTTCAATAATCAATAGTCAATTAGGTTCCGGTTTATCCGGGTTAGGGTTTTAGCTTATGACACATGATTTTAAGAAAGCGTTTATATCAGGAGTTGAAAGGGTAGCTGCATGGTCTGATATCCTGGATGAAATTAATGTTTTTCCTGTTGCCGATGGGGATACAGGTCGCAATCTGATTATAAGCATGACCCCGCTCAGGCAGCTTAATAAGGATACTGAAAATGTAATTAACAGGCTTTTACTTTCAGCCCGTGGAAATTCAGGAAATATTGCGGCCCGGTTTTTTTCCGGATTCCTGCAGGCCGATTCATTTGCAGACCTTCCCGCGGCAGCTGAATCGGGAAGAGACAGAGCGTGGCAGGCCGTTCATAAACCTGTGGCTGGGACAATGCTTACGATTTTTGATGAACTGGCTGAATTTCTAAAAAAGGATAAAACCGACGATAAAAATAAATATGTTTCACAGGTAACAACTCATCTTGAAAAGGCGACATTGTCAACCAATATGATTCTTCCAAAGCTGAAGCAGGCAGGGGTGGTCGACTCCGGTGCACTCGGAATGTATATATTTCTTGAAAGCTTTTTTAACAGTCTTATCGGCAGGCAGGAAAATCTAATTCCGATTACTAAAAAATTCAAAGGCTTTCTTCAGGTATCATCCTCATTTCAGGAAGAAACCGAAGCAGGATATTGCGTTGATACAGTAGTTCGGTTTGATAATACCAAACGGGGGAATATCAGCAGCCTTTCGGAATATGGCGAAAGCGTGGTCGTAATTGAACATAATGATTATATAAAGGTTCATTTGCATACGGACAACATGGTGGAAGCAAGAAAGAAAATCGAATCTATAGGCGATGTTGTTAACTGGACAGATGATAATATGGACCGCCAGATTAAAAAATTCAAGCGGAAAAGTAAGCACAAAGCCATCCATATTATGACGGATGCAGCCGGTTCCTTGACCCGGGAAGATTCCGACAATTTGGGGTTTACACTTCTTGACAGCTATGTAATTGCCGGTGATAAATCTATGCCGGAAACGCATTTCCCCTCATCAGAACTCTATAAATCCATGAGAGACGGAGTAAAGGTTTCGACATCCCAGGCGTCTGTATTTGAACGTCATCAGTACTATCAAAGACTTTTAGCCCAGTATCAAAAGGTATTATACATTTGTGTCGGATCTTTTTATACCGGAAACTATGATGTTGTCAGAGGATGGAAGAAAAAAAATGATCCTGATAACAGACTGACAGTGATTGACACGGGCGTTGCTGCAGGTCGCCTTGGTATTATTGTAATTGCAACGGCAAGGTATGCAATGAAGTCTGATGATTCCGATTCCGTCATCAGGTATGCGAAAAGAGCTGTTGATATTAGTGATGAGTATATGTTTCTGGACAGACTTAAATACCTTGCTGCAGGGGGAAGGCTATCCAAAACCAGTGCGGTTTTTGGTGATATGTTTAAGGTAAAGCCAATCGTCAGGCCGACATCCGAAGGTGTAAAAAAAGTTGGAACAGCGCGGAATAGGGAAGGGCAACTGAAATTTGCCCTTGAAAAGATAGAAAAAACCCTGAATCCTGATTCATCACCTCTTATTATGCTGCAATATACTGACAATCTATCCTGGGTAGAGAAGTCTGTCAAAGAAGAAATACTGAAACTCCTGCCGTTATGTGAGATCATACTGCAACCTCTTTCTTTAACTACAAGCGTTCATACAGGTCCCGGAACATGGGTGCTTTCTTTCTTACCTGAGCATTGATGTCTCTGCAATCGGAAATCCATAAAAAAGGCAAATTTTCTTTTGTCATTCCTGTTTATAATCACGAGCAGGAAGTTTGCGATGTTATTGGAAAAGCCCTGAAATTAAAGATTCCGGTTTTTGTTGTAGATGACGGGTCCACTGATTCAACATTTGAAAAAATAAAAAAAATTAAAGAAATAAAGCTTTTGCGCCATAAGGTAAATACGGGTAAGGGGTCGGCTCTCATGACAGGATGGGCCGAAGCGTCTAAAATCACTAATTGGGCAATAACTATAGATGCGGATGGACAGCATAATCCTGAAGACGCTATAAATTTAATAAGGGCTATCCCCGATGGCCAAAGACCTGTCATGGTTGGAATAAGGAAAGGGATGTCAGGAAAAAATGTCCGTTGGGCAAGCCGGTTCGGACGTAAGTTTTCAAACTTCTGGGTGCTGCTCGCAGGCGGCCCTAAAATGACTGATTCCCAGAGCGGATTTCGGATATATCCATTACCTGAATCAATGAATTTAAATGTCAAATCCAAAAGATTCCAGTTTGAAGTTGAAATTCTTGCAAAGGCTGGATGGAAAAAAATTCCGGTAATAGAAACACCTGTCAGCGTGACGTATCAACCAAGGGGAAAACGGGTTTCCCACTATCGTGGAGTTGTCGATTTTTTACGAAACGCTCAAACGTTTTCAAGACTTATAATACAAAGAATATTTATTCCGTCGTTTATCAGAAGAGACCTTTGAAAAATGGTAATTTCTGTTCGAGTTCAAGGAAGGCGAAAATTTCAACCACAGGAATATATAGAATATTTCGAGGATTGAAATTTGAGCCTGACGCAGAAATCGGGCAAAAAGTGCCGTTTTGCAAAGGTCTCCAGGAAACGGTTATAATCCTTACATGCAAAAAAAACCCTCTTTTAATTTTCCAATAGTTCTTCTTCTTGCTGCGGCAGTCGCAGGTCTCTTTTGTATCGGTTTTTACCGGCTGAAAATCGACACCGATATCGTTAAAACTCTGCCGCAAAGTGACCCCGTAGTATCAGATGCCGGATATATCATAATGAATCATCCTGCCGGGGATCAGGTTGTTATTGATATAGCTTTGGAAAAGATATTGAAAGACCCTGATGTTCTTGTTGAAGCAGGGCAGTTTATTGAAAAAGAACTGATGGCAAGCGGGCTCTTTAAAAGTACCGGGATGAAAGAGATTCAAAACATGGTGCCTGAGCTGATTTTTCATATCATAAAGAATTTGCCGGTACTCTTTACTGAACAGGATTTAAAGAACAAGGTGAAACCGCTTCTTGAATCAAAGCAGGTTAATAACAAACTTGAAGAAAATTATTCTCGTCTGCTTAATCTCGATGGAATCGGGCAGTCTGAACTGATTGCAGCCGATCCTCTTGGTTTAAGAAATATTATTCTCGCCGGATTATCACATCTTTTTCCATCGCAGAATGCAAAAATTTACAGGGGACAACTTTTGTCATCAGATGGCAGGCATCTTCTCTTAATTGCCACACCGATAGCTTCCGGAACCGATAACACCTTTGCCAGGGAAGCAACAAAGCTGATAAAAAAATTATCCCGAATGCTGAATGAAAAATATTCTTCGCAGGAATATAAATTTACCCTGACCCCTGTAGGTGCATACAGGGCTGCTCTTGACAATGAAATAATAGCAAAAAGAGATATAAAAAAAGCTGTTTTATTTTCAATTATCGGAATTGCGATTTTGCTTATCCTAGCTTTTCCGAGACCGTATATTGGTTTGCTCTCGTTTTTACCGGCAGTGGCAGGAACCATGGTTGCATTCTTTTTATTTTCCCTTTTTAATAAATCCATTTCCGCTCTGACAATCGGCTTTGGTGGGGCAATTATTTCAATTACTGTTGACCATGGCATAGCTTATCTTCTATTTCTTGATCGCCACCATGAAACCAGCGGCAGAGATGCAGCAAAAGAGGTTTGGGCTGTCGGCTTGCTTTCAACGCTTACAACTGTGGGTGCTTTTTTAGTTCTTTGCATCAGCGGTTTTCCAATTCTTGCACAAATCGGCCAGTTCGCAGCATTCGGCATAGCCTGTTCTTTTATATTTGTTCATACGGTTTTCCCCATGATGTTTCCATCAATGCCGCCTGCGAAAAAGGTGAGATCCCGGCTGCTTATGGATGTGACCGGGAAACTTGCTCTAACCGGTGGAAAATATAAAGCCTGGGCAGCACTTGCCTTTGCAATGGTTATGCTTTGTTTTGCAAAACCTGTTTTCCATGTGGATCTCAAGTCAATGAATACAGTAAGCAAAGAAACAAAGGCCGCTGAAGGTCTGGTTACAGGTGTATGGGGTAATATTTTTTCCAAAATATTTTTGCTTACAGAAGGATCGAATGTTAGCCAACTTCAGAAAAAAGGTGATAAACTTTCAAAAATGCTGGAACATGAAAAGGTTTCAGGAGTTTTGGATGCTGCTTTTGTTCCGTCCATGATTTTTCCCGGGGAGGAAAGGGCGAGAGAAAATTTTTCTGCATGGAAGAATTTCTGGGACAAAAAGAGAGTGCAAGAATTAAAAGACACAATACAAAAAGTCTCTGTCGATTTAGGCTTTGCACAAAAAGCCTTTGATCCTTTCTATAATGCAATTCATAAATCTTACAGTAATTCTGATACTATTTCGGGTGATATTCCGGAAAAATTTTATTCGCTTCTGGGAATATCCCACAATAAAAACCCTGATGGACCAAAATGGATCCAGTTTTTAACATTGACTCCGGGCAGCGCTTATAATGCTGAAGCTTTTTATGCAAAATATGCATCAAGTCAGACGGCAAAGCTGTTTGATCCGAAATTCTTTTCAAAAAGGCTTGGGGATCTTTTGTCATCAACATTTACAAAAATGGTGCTCATAATCGGTTTAAGTGTTACCTTACTTTGC
>JAUWOH010000107.1 GCA_030612225.1 Desulfobacteraceae bacterium | reverse complement strand
GCATGCGAGAAACTTACAGGATTATCTGCTGATGAAATGGTCGGAACAAATAAACACTGGAAGCCCTTTAGATCCGGAGAGCGACCTACCATGGCTGATGTTATACTAGATGAAATGAAAGTGGAGGATATAAAAAGATATTACGGTGCAAAATGGGGTAAATCGGATTTGCTCGAAGGAGCGTATGAAGCTGAAGAATTTTTCCCGAACCTTGGAGAAAACGGAAAGTGGCTTTTTTTTACAGCGGCTCCCATAAAAGGGCCTGATGGAGAGCTGGTTGGGGCTATTGAGACTCTCTGGGATAAAACCGAAGAAAAAAGGGCTATACATGGTAGTGAACGTCATAACAGGGAGCTTTCCGCCCTCTGTTCTATTTATACAGCATTAAGTTCTTCTTTGAGCCTGGAGGAAAGGCTGAACGAAGCCTTTTATGAGATAGTCGATTATTTATTAGTCGGCGGTGTCTCTGTGTTTCTAATGGAACCGGATGGAAATGTTTTCCTAAAATATTCTTTTGGAATCGGCAAAGATCTTGATGCTGATGACAGCCAGGGTAGTATGATTCGTAAAGTATTTCAGAAGGGAGAACCAGCCGTATTTGAAGGCATAACAGAGAATGACGAAGGGGAAATAGGGCTTTTTGCAAAAGAAGGCATAAAATCTTTAGTATATGTTCCGATCAGGGCCAAAGAGAAGTCCGCATATGGTGTTTTGCGGGTTGTCAGCAGGCGCTTAAGAAGGTTCGACCCTGAGGAAAGGGATATTTTGGAATTAATTGGAAACAGAATAGGAACAGCCCTTGAAAACTCCATGCTTAATGAACAATGCAGGAGATCAGAAGAGAAGTATAGATCTCTTTTTAATAATGATCCTCACCCTATTTTTATTCTTAACAGGAAAACATGTGAAATCCTGGATATCAATAAAAGGGCTGAAGAAGGATACGGTTACTCAAGAGATGACTTTTTAGGGATGAAATTTTTAGATCTGGGGGATGGAAGGAGCGAAGAAATACCAAACGCTGTAAGGAATTTATCTGAAGATAAATCGAAGCTTTTTTTAAAAAGGCGCCATTTTAAAAAAGGGGGGATACCATTTTTTGTAAATATAAATATTTGTAATGCGGAATATGCTGGCGGGCATGTCCTTTTAGCCACTACAACTGATATTAGCGAAAGCATTGAAAAGGAAGCTCAGCTGATACAGGCCAGCAAAATGACGACCCTGGGAACAATGGCAGCAGGCATGGCTCATGAAATAAATCAGCCGCTGAATGTAATACAGGTCTGTGCCGATTTCTTTTTAAAAATGTTAAAAAAAGGAAAATCCATAAGTGATGAAGATTTAAAGTCCATGGCCAATGATATCAGCAGCAATGTACAGCGGGCTTCTGAAATTATAAAACATATGCGTGATTTTGCCAGGCAGTCTGACGTGGTCAAAACAAAAGTTAATATTAATGATCCCATTAAAGATGTATTTAAAGTGCTGGGCCATCAATTGAAAGTCCATCAGATCGAACTGGAACTCGATCTTGACCCTGAACTGCCCTGTATTATGGCCGATCATAACCGTCTGGAACAGGTCTTTATTAACCTGGTGACAAATGCGGTGGATGCCATGGACAAAAAAGGTGATGGATTAGGCGACATTGACTGGAAAAGGCTGCTGAAGATAAAATCGTTTTCTGAAAACGGTCAGGCCGTTGTTACAGTTACAGATACCGGCACAGGTATTCCCAAAGAGATAATAGATAAGATATTCGAACCATTCTTCACGACAAAGGAAGTAGGCAAGGGAACAGGATTGGGCGTCAGTATCAGCTACGGAATTGTAAAAGACTATAACGGCATCATTGAAATAAAAAGCGAAGTAGGTAAAGGCACAACATTTGAATTAAGATTCCCGGTCTCTGAATAATGCAAAAAATTTTACTCCCAAAAATTTTACTCATAGACGATGAAGAAGACATAATCAGAGTCCTTTCCATGTCCCTTAGAAGCGATGGATATGATATTGTGAGCGCTCTGAGTGGAAAAGAAGGCCTGGATGTATTTAAAAAAGAATCTCCCGATATCATCATTACCGATATAAAGATGCCCGGTATGGATGGCATAGAGGTTTTAAAAAAGGTTAAAGAGATTAATCCTGAAACAGAGGTGATCATCATCACAGGTCACGGAGATATCGACACAGCCATAGAAGCTCTTCATTATGGCGCTTCTGATTTTATAAATAAGCCTGTCAGGGATGAAGCTCTTTCCATCGCCCTCCATAGAGCAAAAGATAAAATTGATATAAGGCTGAAACTAAAAGAATATACCGATGATCTTGAAAATATGGTCAAGATAGCCACTGAGGAGGTAAAAAGGAAATCAAATTTCCAAACAAAGCTGATTAAAAGCTCCAACGACGGGATTGTAGCTACAGATGACGATTGGAAAATAGTCGTTTATAACCCAGGTGCAGAAAGAATCTTTGGATATTCCCGACTTGAGGTTGTAAGAAAGATGAGGATTGTCGATCTGTATCCACCGAAAATAGTCGGAGCTTTCAAAAGCGAGGCCGAAAATAAACGAAATGATGAAGGGTTGCCATGGAGAGAAATTACAGTTTTATCAAAAGACGGGGAAAATATACCGGCAAGATTTTCAGGGACTGTTTTATATGAAGATGGTATGGCTATGGGAAGCGTTGCTTTTTTTCAAGACCTCAGAGAAATAAAGCGGCTTGAAAAGGAATTAATCAATTCCGAAAGATTAGCCGCTGTCGGCCAGACTGTGGCCGGGCTTGCTCATTATATTAAAAACATACTCATCGGCCTAAAGGGGGGCAGGTATATCGTTGATGTTGCACTTGACAAAAATGATACCGATAAGTTAAAAAATGGGTGGCAGGCGATAAAAAGAAATATTGGGCGGATATCGGATCTTGTTTTGGATTTGCTTACCTATTCCAAAGAAAGAGAGCCGGAATATGAAAACTGCCTGCCGAATGAAATTGTCAATGATGTCTGCGAACTTGTTGAAGCAACAGCAAGGGAACATCGTATTGAAATTATAAAAGATTTTGACCTTTCCATCCATGAAGTATTAATGGACCCCAGGTCTATTCACCGCTCTTTATTGAACCTGGTTTCAAATGCCATTGATGCCTGCACTTCTGATGAATATACGGACAAGAGATGGCAAGTTCGTGTAAAAACAGCCCTCGAAAAGGGTAACATTATCAGATTTGAGGTCAAGGATAATGGGTCAGGTATGAGCGATGAGGTTAGGGCAAATCTCTTCGAATCATTTTTCAGCACAAAACAAGGCAAGGGTACCGGGCTCGGTTTGCTCGTTACCAGAAAACTTATAGAAGAGCATAAAGGGGAAATAAATGTAACATCCCAACAAGGGAAGGGAACAACTTTTACTATTTGGCTGCCTTATGAGGAGTTAAGCAATACTGATAAAATTGCTGAGCGGATATAAAATTTGAGCTTGAGAAAAAAAATCTGGGAGGATTTATTATGGGTAAAAAAGTGCTTTGTGTGGACGACGATCCCGATATCAGATTATTTGTCGTAACAGTTCTGGAAGAAAATGGTTATACTCCTTTAACAGCATCAAACGGAGAAGAGGGCATTAAGATAATAAGAGAAGAGAAGCCGGATCTGGTTATTCTCGATGTTCTGATGCCGAGGCAAAGCGGAATTAAGATGTATCGGGAGTTAAAGACGGACGACTCGTTAAAAAACATTTCCGTTATTATGCTATCAGGCATTGCCAGGCGGACATTCCTTCGCTCCCAGGAAGCTTTGACTGAATTTGGCAATGAAAATGTACCTGAGCCGGAAGCCTATTTGGAAAAGCCGGTTGAACCGGAAGAGCTGGCCGAAATGATAAAAAAAGTTATAGGCTGACTCCCGGCTTTAAAAGCAGGGACAAGGTTGGAATTTTAAAAACCGGTGGAATAATTAAGTAGCATAAGAGATAAATTATGAAAATTAAAAAACTTTTATTTGCAACCAAACTCGAGGAATTATGGTTTGATGCCTTGCAATCTTTAATGGATCTGAGAAAGGCGGATTTAAACCATGTAGTATTTCTTAATGTGATAGAAAGAGACAAAGTAGCAATGCGAAGGGGGACCGGATATCAAAAGGGAGAAGAAATTAAGTTAAGAGAGATGGTCAATGTACGCTTTATTGACTGGGCAGAGACTCTTTTCGAGCAGGGCATGGAAGTTGGTGCTTATATTGTTGTAGGAAATCTTGTTCAACAGATTATCACAGCCGTAGAGAAAGAAGAGGTTGATCTCATTGTAATGGGTCACCATAAAAAGACAAAGATAGAAATACTTTTTTCAGGTTCGGATATTACAGAACTTCTTCGAAGAACTTCTGCTCCTATCCTGGTTTATAAATATATCTTAGATGCCGGAGATAAGGTCAGATCCCCTTTTGAAAATCCTTTACTGGCAACTGACTGGTCTCCTGCAAGCCACAAAGCAGCGGAATATCTGTCAGGATTAAAGAACGTCATCAAAACAATAAGAGTTGTTCATATCGCCGGGGATAAACAATTAAACGGGCTTTCAGCAATGGAAGTGCAAAAATTCAGAAAGGGAAACAGGAAAAAACTGGAAGAAGTATGCGAAACTTTTGAATCTCAGGGCATAAATGCTGAACCTCATTTCTACATAGGTGATACTACTGACGTGATAGAAAAAGCAGCTCAAGAGTTCAGGGCAAGTATGATTGTTATGGGAGCAACCGGAAAAGGAGCATTAAGAGAAAGGTTTCTGGGAAGTGTCCCCATGGAGCTTGCTGAAAAGTCCGCTTTTCCCACTTTACTGGTCCCTTCAGAGGATAAGGCGTCAAGCAATTGACAAAAAAAGGATATCTCCCGTCTATGGAAGCAAGGAAGTTACTTTATGCAACCGATTTAAAAGAAAAATCCCTTTCTTTTAACCTGCTGAAAGGGATTCTGCCTGTGCGCGAACTCGATTTTGATGAAATTGCCTTTCTACAAACCACTCCTTATGATTCGTGGATAAAAGGATTATCTGATTTAAGTATCAAGTCAAAAATTATATTAGATGACCAATTGCTGCCGCATGGAATTTTAAAGGCAGCCAAAAATGAAGAGGCTTCACTTATCGTTGTTAATTTCGACAGGGAGGAAGGAAAGACGTCTCGGAATTCGGTAATCAGGCAATTAATAAAAAAATCCTCCCTTCCGATCCTTTTTACCAATAATACAAATAAGGAGATAAAGCCCGACGGAAAAGGAATATTTGCATGTGTTGTCTTTGCAACAGACTGGTCTTACAAGTCTGAAAAGGCGCTTGCTTTTCTCCTTGGGTTTAAAAAAATTCTTGGTGAAATGGAAATTGTTAATGTTATTAAAGGAAAACTGACTATAAAAGAAATGCGGGAACTTAAAAACAGGCTCGCTGAGACCCGAAAAATATGCCTTGATAATAAAATCGACGCAGAATCGCACATTTATGCCGGAAAGACTTCAGAAGAAATTCTGACGGCAGCAAAAGATTATAAGGCTGCCATGATTGTTGTTGGCGGAGAGTCTGAAAAAAAAGGTTTAAACAGATTGTTCAAAAAGAGTTCTTCATGGGAAGTCGCGTGTGAAGCCGAGCTGCCGGTGCTTGTTGTTCCTTGACTTTGTTTTTTATTGACAATTTGCAATTATCTATTCACAATTCACAATTTGATTTTACCAAATACATTTTATAACTCAGGTTGTCAGGTTCACAGTTCAGGGTTTCCCGCTGAAAGCTGGATTTAGCCTCATCGCATCGCATCGCACCACAAGCGGTATCTTCGACAAGCGGCATCTTCGAGCGGCGGGGTCGCATTTTTCATATTGCCTGGCATAGTTGATGAACCTATGAACGGCAGCAGTTACACGAAATGTGCTACCCCTCAATATCTCAAAACCGTGCAGTTTTCATCGGTTAAACTTGAACCTTGAACCGTAAACCATGGAACTTTGAACCTGGTAGTTACTACATTTTTAAAGACAAATAATTGCCAATTGTGAATTGAAAATTGATAATTGTTAACAATAATAACCTATTTTTAAAAATTAGAAAAGGATTTAAATTGTGGAAGTAACCCTTTTAATAGAGGCTATGGATACTTCATTTCGTCTTATGGAGGATGCCAGGAGTCAGGCTGTCGATTTATTAAATACTGCTGTTAAGCTGACATCCGAAACAAGGGATATCGAAGAAAAAAATATTCAGGCCATTTTTACCGGAGCCCAGGAAGCAAAATCCGGCTTCCAGAATCTTGTTGTAACCTTTTTAATGCTTTTCGCTTTCTGGGTACTTTTATCAGGAAAGTATGATTTATTCCATCTTGCTTTAGGTGTTATCTGCTCCCTGCTTATCGCATATCTCACACACGATTTGCTATTTGCAAATGTCAGGGTTGGAGACGCTCGAGTGATTGCATACAGGTTTTTTGCCTATATACCCTGGCTTCTTTACCAGATCATAACAGCAAATATCTATGTTGCTTCTGTAGTTTTGAGACCAAAACAACATGTGGATCCCCAAATATTAAGGTTTAAAACAAAACTTGAAAGCGATATTTCTTGGGTAACTCTTGCAAATTCCATCACCCTCACACCAGGGACAATTACCATGGACATAAGAGATGGAGAATTTATTGTCCATGCTCTGGACAAAAAAGTCGCCGCCGATCTGAATGCAGGTGAGATGGAAGACAGGATTGCCCATGTCTTCATGGAGGCTGATCATATATATGTACAGGATGCACTTGATGTGGCCCCGATATTTGGAGAGTTGAAAAGAGGTCTATAAGGGAAACTGCTATGATACAAAAAAGTGATGATATTATTATAAAGACCCTGGCGCGCATTCTTGTGCCGTTTATTCAGATTTATGCCCTTTATGTAATTATGCACGGGCATTATAGTCCTGGTGGAGGGTTTCAGGGAGGTGTGATCCTGGCAGCAAGTATAATACTGCTTATGATAACTCACGGTTTAAAAGATACTCAGAAGAGAATGTCTGAAAAAACTGTTGCGATTCTCAGCAGTTCAGGTGTTCTTATTTACGCTGGGATCGGAGTTGTATGCCTGATTCTGGCCGGAAATTATCTTGATTACAGCAAGCTGGCCAAACTTCTTCACGTAGCCCCCGCCCATGCACGTTCCCTGGGGATTCTTGGCATTGAAATTGGTGTAGGGCTTGCTGTCATGGCTGTTATGTTTTCCGTCTTTTTTGATATTTCCAGGGGGGAAGTCTCACAAGAAGATGAAGACGAATAGCCCTACAACAACATTTGTCGCTAACCATAATGCGTCTTTTTTAACTTGTTTGTTTGGATATCACGTAAGTGTTCCGAGTTCCGGGTTGCGGGGTACGGGGCATAAAAAAGGAGTATTTCCGATTAACACCTCGCAACTCGCAACCCGTAACCCGCAACGCGTAGCTGCTGCTAAATAAAGCTGGTAAGTTCCGTTGTCGCGATAAATAACCACCAACATCGAGGTCTTTTTAATGAACGAATATTTACTTAGCATCGGTATGGGATTATGCGTTCTTGTTTTTCTTATTCTCTACCGTGTTGTATTCGGTCCGGGCGTATTTAACAGAATGGTTGCACTTTCTGCCATAGGCACAAAAACCTTGATCATACTTTTGATCATTGGATTCCTTTACAACAGGGTTGACATGTTTGTAGATATCAGCATGGTTTATGCCCTCCTCAATTTAATCGGCACACTTGCTGCTTCTAAATATCTGGAAACTCAGGGAGAAAACTACTGATGAATGTAACAGATATACTATTTGTATTATTTATGGCCGGCGGCCTGTTTTTCTTTACTACTGCAACCATAGGGCTGTTACGCTTTCCAGATTTCTTTTCCCGTTTACATGCCACCGGCAAGGGTGATACCCTGGCTGTATTCTTATCTCTTGTGGGTCTAGGCATCTACGAAGGTTTTTCATTAACCAGTCTCAAAATTATCTTCATTGCTGTTTTTATGTTTCTGGCACAACCGACCGCAACGCATGCCATTTCCAGAGCGGGATTTAGAAGCGGTCTTAAACCATGGTTGAAAGAGGAGAAAAAGAGTTGATTATACCTTTTGATATTATACTGCTTTTATTCGTATTGATATGCGCCATTGCAGCCATAACAGTTAGAGATCTTTTAAGTGCGGTTATGATCCTGGGAGCGTACAGTTTCTTTATGTGTCTTATATGGGCACAAATGGGGGCCGTTGACGTTGCCTTTACCGAAGCGTCCGTGAGTGCCGGCGTAGGAACCATTCTCATGGTTGCCGCTATAAGCAAAACCACCAGGAGGTCAAAAGATTGAAAATAGTAAATTTACTTGTTGTGATAATTACCGGTATGGTGCTCGCCTATGGAACGATGGATATGCCTGACTGGGGAGATCCGAATTCTCCGGCAAGCCGACATGTTTCCCCGGGTTATATTTCTGATGCGGTTGAAAAAACAGCTACTCCTAATATCGTTACAGCAGTTCTTGCTGATTACAGGAGTTATGATACACTGGGTGAAACCGCGGTTATTTTTTCTGCCGGTATGGCATGTATTTTACTTCTAAGAAGAAAACGCAAAAAGTAAGGGATATATCATGCTCGATTTTATTATTGGTAAATACAACTACTGGATTTACATTGTACTGATGATGATCGGTTTTTATGCAATGATAGGCAAAAAAAATCTGGTGAAGAAGATCATCGGCATGAATATCTTCCAGACCTCGATTATTCTTTTTTATGTTTCTACTGCATACAAAAAAGGAGGCGCTACCCTGCCGATTATAGAGCATGCACATGGGCACGGCGAGCATGTCGGCCAAGCCATTCAGGCTTCTTCCTACATTAACCCACTGCCCCACGTACTCATGCTTACTGCTATTGTAGTTATGGTTGCCACCCTCGGAGTGGCTCTGGCGATAGTTATAAAAATATACAAAAGATATAATACTCTTGAAGAAGATGAAATTTTAAAGGCCATAAAATGACAGAGCAGTTTCCTATTCTTATTATTATAATACCTTTGCT
>JAUWOH010000072.1 GCA_030612225.1 Desulfobacteraceae bacterium | reverse complement strand
GCGAAGTATTAAAAGTCCAAGGTTGACATGATATCGGGGACTTTTTTGTTCCCTATGTATCCAGCTGTTCATTAATTTGAATGTATATAAGCTCTTATTCAGCTAAAAATTCTTCAAAATCTTTTACGGCTTCAAATTTATGAGGTATTTTGTCATATCCTTGAAATGCTGTCATTAAACACTTTGAATAATAAGTATCATTGTCGTATCTATAAAAACCACCCTGCTTCAATGATAACTTTAATACATAACTATATGGTCTTGTTCTATCGACCTTGTTCAGATCAAAATATAGGCTAAAAGCACGACAAGCCATATAGTTTTTGAACTCTGTGGTTATTTCGGTTGATGAAAGTATATGATGCAGGCATTGACCTAAAGCCAATATAGCGCTTTTGGGAATATTCCCATTTTCATGGTCTGTTGAAACCTTGGATAAATGGATATTTTCCTGATCTTCTGGCAAGACATCGACATCTATAATCCAATAACGCAGAGCGCTAATAATTTCATACAACAAATAGTTGTACTTAGTTGGAAATTCGGAGTCTAAATTGACATATCCTTCATGAGGGCAATAGTTTCTTACAATCCTCTTTGTAAAGTGCGGGAAATAATATAACCACATATGCCATTTTATATTTTGGTGGAGTGCGATAGAGACCATAATGTCAAAAAAACGTATTCCAACAAAGAGGGGGCATTCCCATTGCCCACGTTCGTGAAAGTCTTCCATGGAGTAATTGTAAGGATCACGACCTTTATCTCGATGAAGGTTGTCGAGATATGCAATCATAAACTCCCCAACGGGCTTCCATACTGAAAACTTTTCAGCCACCGAAGCTTTCAAAAAGAAAAAACTTAATAATCTATTTTTCCTCAAGCAGTGCATATGAGTGACCTGTTGAAAGGTTTTGATTGTTTTTAATTTCTTGGTAAAAAATGCTTGAAGTGTTCGAAAGGATAGTTTTGAAATATCCTTCATAAAATTCCTCAGCTTCTCTGAATTCATTTTTATAGATTTCAATAGCAAAATAAGGTCTGTTTTTTGCCACATACTCAGTGAAGTCATTTGAAAGCAGAAAGCTCCGCACAACATCTTGAGATGCATTTTGTGGCTTGCTATAGCTGGGCAGTATTTTGCAGATAATGGATAATGGCTTTCTGTATATTTTTCTTAAAGATTTGGCTTTTGCACTTGCTTCCAAATTTTCTTCATTCTCCAGCAGAGCCAGTACTTCCCATAGACTACTTGGTGCAAACTTTCTTTTAAGGCGTGAAAGGAAAAAGTCAGCTTCATAGATTCTCTTAAGTACTGTAAGCCTTTTTTCTAAAACTTTAACCAAGTCAGAGAAACGGAGTTCACGAATTAACTCACTAGTAAAATTTCTGAATTTGTATATTTTTCTTTTGTTTAGCTTTATTGTGGACAGATGTATAGCTATTATAAAACCAAAAATTATTAAAGATAAGTATGCAGTATTCTTAGGTGATATGCCCCATTTGTGAAGATTCAGTCCTGGGGAAAAACCCATTTTTCTGAAAAATTGGAAAAATAGTAAATAGTGGATAAGAATAATTTCTGCTAATAGAAGCCCCCAGTCGAGGGTACCCCACCGCAGTTTCAATTCCAGCCTTCGATATTCTGGTAAAACCGCATAAACAGCTACGATTAAAGTTGCAAATACAAGTAAACTGTCAAATGTCATTAGTTATTCCGATTTTTCATTTCTTTTTTAAATGCCTGGACGCTCCGAATATTATAACATTTGTTGCTAATATGATAGGAAACTTATATTCTTATGGGCGTCCCGCAATCTGATCAGCCGAACCGCCGTATACGGATCCGTATGTACGGTGGTGTGGGAGGGGCGCTCAGCGATGAGCGTCCCTATCCCGATAGAAATTGGTATGGGATCCCTGGTTTTTTCTGATTTTGTGATCCTGAAATCTTACATTTGTCAAAAATAAAGATTTGCCCCCAGAAACGCTTGAATCACGGCCAAAGAACTTTACAATTGCGCACTTTAAATTTTTCATTCACAACTCGTGGATTTGAATTGCTCCCTTCCCTTTAATACTGTTCGCCTCTTTCACAATCTGCCTGTGGTGGGTAAAAAGAATCACTTGATTCTTCTTTGATAAATCACCCAGGACCGAGAGGGTCGCCTTGGAACGATCATCATCAAAGTTGATTAGGATATCGTCTACAATAAAGGGCATGGGTTCGCTGGTTTCAAGGCGCCACTCCACGGTGGCCAGGCGCAGGGCAAGGTAGAGCTGATCACGGGTTCCCGAACTCATTTTTCCCACTGTCAGGCGCAAGTCATCTGGCCGTACACCGACGAGAATAGGTTCACCCTTATCATCCACATCGGTACGCAGGCTGGCAAAGGAGCCTAGAGTCAAATCGTTAAAATAACCGGAGGCAATTTTCAAAACCGGGTCCTGGTGTTCTTCCCGGTAGCGTTCGATTTCTTGCTGCAAAATCTTGGAGGCTAACTTTACCTGCGCATACCTCTCTGCCAGCCGCCGTATCCTGGCCAGTTCCTGTTCCATTTTCTCGGCGGTTTCAGCAGCCTTGGCACTGCCATCCATGGCGGCAAGCTTAGTGTTTTCCTCGCCGATCACCTGGGAGATTCTATTGATCTCGGGATTTATCCTTTCCTCAATATCCCTCCGCAGCGACTCTGTCTGGCCAGGCAATTCATCGGCACTAATCTCTGCCGCCTGCCTGACAAGCTCTTCAATCTGCACACCAGCCCCGATCTTGGCCAGGGTTGCCTCAGTATCAGAAATTTTCTCCTGCAGCCTCTGATATTCCGTAAACTTGCCGATTATCGCTGCCAACTCTTCCGACTTTTCACATTTGGCTATCCGAAGGAGCTCATCCATCTGCTCATTTGCACTTTGCAAGGTTTTCTTGGCCGCAGAGACCTCTGCCTGCAACGAGTCTAACTCCTCAGAAAGTTTGTCATACAGGGTGCCGTCCTTTTGTGCATGGCTGAGCATGGTCCGCAATTGCAGGATTGCCTGGTCCAGAGGCAAGGCCAACATGTTAGGGGCCACCTTCTCAAGCAGGGCCTTAACCTCCTTCTCAAGCTCAGCCGCATCACGGTCAATGCCGGCAATGCGCTTTTTAAGATCATTTGCCTCTTTCAACGTGTCAAAGCAGCTCTTCAGGGTCTCAAAAAGGTCAATGGCTTCAAAAGTGGAGACCTCGTCCTTAAGTCCCAAACCCAAAAGTGCCTTTCGCCACTGCTCCTGCCACTTGGCCAGGGCCTCCTGCGCAGCTTTAAGATCTTCCTCTGCCTGATGAAAGGCCTTTTCCGCGTTTTTTTGCCTCTCTTTTAATTTTTCAAGATCCGTCTTCTGGCCGGCAATCCTCTCCAAGACAGTCTCCGCCAAAATCAGAACCGGACCAAGCTCTTCACCGGCAGGTGTTTCCTCCTCTCCCATTGTATCAAGCTCTTTTTGTACCGCCTGCTTAAGATCCTTCCTCCGCTTAACATCCCGACCGATTTCCTGCTCCTTTTTAAAAATATCACCCACCTTGAAGCGGAGCTTATCCATCTCAGCCAGCCAACCGCTCATTTCCTTTGGGGATAGCGGGGTGATTCCAACAGGTTGCCAGACGCGGATCCAGGCTCCATCAAGTTCTCGCGCTCGCAGATCAAACGTCTCTTTGTCTCTGTCATTCTCTGCCAAGGCCTCTTGCAGAGCCTCTACCTTGGTACGAAAAGCCGCTGCATTGGCTACCCGGTCTGCCTCTCGGCGCAGCCGGTCGGCAATAAGATCCGCCTGCCCCACATATCCCTCATAGGCCTCAGGAAGTGGCTGTTCAGAATCATAGAACTGACTTTCTTCGGTCACATCCTCCTGATCAATCCACTGCCGCCGCAAAAGCTGCCAACCCTGCTCACGTTTTTCACGGGTCTGGGCCAACTCCTCCTCTGAAGGAACTTCGCCCGCATACGCCACCTTTTTGATCTCAGCCCGAGCTTTCTTCAGCTCTTTCTCATCATTTTTACGATCTTTTTCGAGCCCACGCCTTTCATCAGCAATCTTGCTGTAACTATTTTCAAACCGTTGCACAGTTTCAGAAAGCGGCAGTGGGAGTTCCATGAGTGCGGCCAAATCACCGGACCAGAGGCCAATCCGCTTGAGCTCTACAAGGCATTCTTTTTTGTTCAGTTCAACATCACTCCTACTCTTTTCCAGCTGAGCATCAACATCTCCAGCTTTTTGCGCCAGCTTCACGGCCTGGAGAAGGCTTTCAGGCTCCTTGGCCTCCGGCATTGCAGCCAGGCCTTTCTTTACCTCCTTAAGCTCCTGCTCTGCTGCCTTGCTCTGCTTCTGTGCCAGCGTAAGCTGCTGGTTTATTGCCTCATATTGAGTGCTTAATGTTTGCACAGTCCTTTTCTTGGCAAGCACCGGCCGCAGTGTCTCCACCTCTTCCAAAGGCAAATCCGGGCGCACCTGCTGCAGCAAGAGGGCCGCCTCTTTACGGAGGCTGATCCGCATACCATTTCTTTCCGGCCTGTCCTTCTGGCCCTTGCGATATTCACCAAGGCGCTGATGAAAATCATCCACCCTCTCTGCCTGGTTCAGGAGATCCTTATTTAACGAGATGGCCTTGCGTTTCGCTTGAAGTTTCACCTGGCGGTCGGTATCTCTCTGCAATTGCTGCCCGGCCTCACGCATTTCCTGGCTAACCTGTTGGTACCTTTCGGCAAAATCAGGGGGCAGAACAATAACCTTTTCCAAGGCCAGCAGCTGATCCTGCCAGGATTTCATAGCTGCCAGCTCAGGAACGGCCTGCTCCAATCGCTCCAGACGATGCAACTCTTTATTCTTATGATCCCGATCTTTCTCTAAACCGGCCCGCTCAGCCTCAGCACTTTTCAGGGCTTTCTGATGATCTTTCCAGTCCTTGGGAGAAAGGCTGGCCGCCTTGACCTCTTTCTGCAGTTCCTTGAATCTTTTGACAGCCTTGTTGATCTCAGGCAGTTGTCCTGCTGATTTGAACAGGTCTGCCGCCTCTTTTTCAAGCTGATCAATGACCTCCCGTAGTGAGGAGATGCCTGCGCCAGCGGCAAACAGGGCTTGGCCCACCTCGCCCTTCTGGGCAAGAATTTCTTCACCGCCCCGCACCAAAGTGTCATGATCAATGCCGTAGAGGGATGCAAAGATTTCCGGTTCAACGCCGTGGAGAAATGGAGCTAAGGCACCCAAAACAAGGGGATTACCAGCCTCATCAATAACATCGCCAATACGCTTTTTCCGACGCTGAAAGATAATCTCTTCTCCAGCACTATTTTCAAGACAGCCACCGACCAGTAGTTGATCATAGTTGTGAATGAAATTATCAGGCGTCTGTTGAGGAAACCCATACAGCAGGGCCTTGAGCGCTCGGAGTGCACTGCTTTTCCCTGCCTCGTTTGGGCCGAAAATGATGTGGAGGCCAGGCTCCTCGGAGTTAAACTCCAGGGTCCGGTCAGTGAAAGGACCGAAAGCCTTCAGATCGAGACGCTTCAGCCTCATCTGGCCCCTCCATGCTGAAGAAGTTTGGCAATCAAGAGTTCCTGCACTTCAGCACGAAACTCTGCTATTTTGTCAGGAGATGGATCAAAAAAGGGCTCATCGCCGCTGTGGATCTCAGCCGGTAATTTGCTTTTCAAGGCAGACAACTCCGGTACCAGTCCCAAGAGGGTGTCGCCATCCAGCTCTATATGTTGAATAGACTGCAGCAGGCCGGCAATTGGCGTATCCTCGCCAAAGATTTCCTCAAGACTCACTTTGCGGGTTGTCTGAAACTTCACCTTTTCCAGCCACACGTCACTGAATCCAGCGGCAATGCCTCGGAACTCCTCGGTACACTGCGTTGTCCGATCATGCAATTGGGCATGCACCGGGCATTGTCCGGTCAAAACCAGACGCAGGGCCAAGGTCTTACCGTCCGCCCGGCCAAGTTCCTGTTCAAAGCCCTGCCGAACCGCATCATAAACGCTATCGAAGGTCTCGCACTGGGACAGATCCACCCGACAGATGGCCCAGCGCAGCACATCAAGTTCACGCTCCTCAACCTCAGTAATGCGCCCGTCCCCCACCGTCACCAAAGTGGCACCCTTGGCGCCGGTTTCTCTGATATGGCGGCCCTGAATATTACCTGGAAAGACAATCCAGGGATCTTTGGAAACGATTTCCCGCTTGTGGGCATGGCCCAAGGCCCAGTAGTCATAGCCTTTGGACGCTAGTTCAGTCAGAGTACATGGCGCGTAAATCTCATGCCCCTCACGACCCGTCAGGGATGTATGGAGCAGGCCGATGTTAAAATAGTTGGCATCGTGCGCGGGGTATTGGGAGGCAAGGTTCTCCGTCACAGCGCGGAAGGAATAGCTCTGACCATGGATGATGACGCCAACGTCATCGAGTCTCACAGACTGAGGCGTCCTGGGAGAAAAAAGAGTCACATTGTCAGGCAAGGGCATGGCTTTGGTGATCTGACTGGCCGCATCGTGATTGCCGGAAACAATGAAAACCTTGATCCCGGCCCTGGACAACCGGCCCATTCGGGCGGCGAAAAAGAGCCCCGTGTTGTAGTCCTTCCAATCACCATCATAAAGATCACCGGCAATAAGAATAAAATCAACCTCCTCCTCTATGGTCAAGTCAATCAGATTATCAAACGCCCGCCTCGTCGCTCCGCGAATCTCGTCAACAGGCGCATCTTGATGCGCCTCAAGCCCCTCTAATGGGCTATCAAGGTGTATGTCTGCTGTGTGGATAAATTTAACCATAAATTTGACCCTATACCTATTTGGTCTACTCAATAAGTGATTGTGTTGAAACTTTATAACATCAAAAAAAATGTATCTTGACAATTTATTTCGATAATTGATGTAATTTCCTAAATTACTGGTGTCGCATCCCCATTGCCTATCGGGACGAGTTTGCCGCGTTAATGAGGTGCGTCGCACCTCACCACCGTCGGCTGTACCCAATCGGCAGTTGTTTAATGGGGTTATTCTCCGTAGACGGTGACTTTGTATGTTCCGACAATCCCCAGGATGTTCTTAACATCATAATCAACATGATACACTTTTGTTATGCCGCCATTCTTCTTGGCGGTTTCAATGCTGGCATCGCCGATAGCAACTGCGCTGAGAATACTGGTACATTGGGATGTGCCAACTTTGGTTGCGGTTCCATTGTTTGCTGTGACTGTAACTGGAAGTTTTATATTGGTGTAGATTAAACCGGAAGGGTAAAGAGTCGCACAGCCCGTGACGAATAGAAATGCACACAATGTAAGGATTACGATAGTCTTTTTCATTTTTTCCTCCTTTTTTTGGTTCTTCTCCAATTAGTTGGAGAAGAGGGTCCAAGCTTCCAGGGGTCATGGATTCGGGGGCTTATTTTCTAGTGATTTGATAAATGTTTGAGCATCCTCTCAGCCTCTTCTATCCCGGCCTGTAGTATTTCATAATTCGCTTTTTGTCTTCGCTTGCCTTATCGCCTTTAAAATAGATTTCTATAAACTCAATAACATCTTCATTTTCATAATATGCATATATGATTCTTATGCCACTCATTCCTCCACGTCCTTTTAGAGCTTTGCAAGCAAATTTTTTTGCTTTGTATATCTTAGGAATTTCAATTCCCAATTCTGAGATATGAACGACGCCTTTATTGTCAATTCCCAGTTTATGAGTAAGCTTGAGCTGTTTATTAATAAAAGTTTCGATATCATCATCGAGGGTTTTAAACCTTTTCGCCAGCTTTTTGAAATCTTTGTCAAATTCAGGGAGTCTCCGTACTTCAGTAAATATTTTCTTCACTATAATTCCTCACTGAATAAGGCAAAGTCCGATAAAATACTGATTCATATTCAATAACTTCCCCATCCTCGGTCGTTTGCCAGGGAACATCGTTATGGGAGTATTCACTGATTTCAGAAGCATTCATATTTGACAAATTATTTAAAACATCATCAATAATTTCTTTTTCGTGTGCTTTGAACTGAGTAAGATCGGATTTTCTTAAAGGTAAATATTTAGTCTGGGGATACTGAAAATAGTTTTCCTTTACTTTTACTAATTCTTTACCCTCCATTTCCTCTACAATCTTTATGAATTCTTTAGGTGTTGGTCCGTGATGATTTTTTATATAGGTTGCTCCTATTAATTGCTCTTCATACTTCTCATAAAAATTAAAATCTATGAAATAAAGAAGTTTATACAGAACTGTTTCCCCTACATTTGGTTTAGACCCGACTTTCTCAAGAATATAAATTAATACCTCCTTGAATTTTTGCAGATTCCGTTGAGGAACACTAATCCTAATTTCCTGTTTTTTATCTGTTTTCTTCATGGCTTTTTCAAATATAATCTCAATATCCTTTTTAACATCTAACAGAACATCCGTAGGAATATTAAATGTTTTAGCAAACTTAACTAGCTCTTGGGCACTAATTTTTCTACTCCCGGTTTCTATTTGTGAAATAGCGACCCTGCTTATTTTCAATTTCACAGCCAATGCTTCTTGAGATAAGCCTATTTTTTCTCTTATCTTTTTAATCTTTACACCTAGATTTTTATAAAACCTATCCATGATCATATTCTCCATTTTTTATAAATACTTTAACGCATGTTTGATTTTATGTCAAGACAATGTTTCATTATCTAACATATATTAGAAAATAAGGTTCTTCTCCCAATTAGTTGGGAGAAAGGGGTCAAGGATTTCATTCGATCCCAAGACTCCTCGGTGTTATGCGGCAACCAACTCTTTTGGAAATAATCCAAAAATATAGGATTTCTGTTTTAGGTCAACAGATAAAAAAAGAAGGCAATGATCTTGCAGGTTGTTTTCGGAGTCTACGCTTACCTGTGCGAGCCCTTAATAGGAGATTCAGGTTCGAATTTTTTGCACGGCCATCAGTGAAATCAAAGCCATGGCAGCACCGCCGATAAAAGGGATACGGTAATCCATCACCCACAATAGACCGCCGATGGCCGGCAGAAAGACGGCTGCAATATGATTGATGGTAAATCCCACAGCCATGGTCGGAGCAATATCCCGGGGATCGCCCACCTTTTGGAAGTAGGTTCGAATGGCGATGGAAAAGTTAAAAAAGATATGGTCCAGAATGTATAATACTGCCACAATCATTTTGGACTCGGTAAAGGCATAGGCCAGAAAGACAAAAATCAGGCTAAGGTACTCCATTGACAATACCTTGCGCTCGCCGAAACGGATGATGCCTTTTCCGATCAAAGGGCTTAGAAAATAATTGATTGTATTGTTGACAACAAACAAAAGTGTGACTTCCCGCACAGAATAATTGAATTTTTGAACCATCAGCAAAACGGAAAAGACAATAAATATCTGTCGCCTGGCCCCGGCCATGAAATAGAGAAAGTAAAACAGCAAGTATTTTCTGCGAAAAATCAACTTTTTCCGCTGGGGGATGATGTTGCGATCGGCAGGATTCTGGGTAAATCCCCACACGGCTCCGACAACAATAAGACCACCAATGACGAGATAAAGCTGGGCAAAATTAAGAATGGATGCCAGGAGAAAAATAATCAGCCCTATGGCGATGCTCGATGCCGCGGCAATGCTGCGCAGCTTGCCGAACACCCACGGAGATTCGTTTTCGTTGAAATACTGAAGCGTTAAGGACATGTTGGTGGTTTCGTAATAATGAAAACCGAAACTCGTTACCAGAGTGGTCAGGGTTAAGCCTGCAAAGGAAGGAAACAGGCCGGTGGCGGCCAGACCAACACCCAAAAAGAGGATGGACAAAACTGAAAGCCGATGTTCTTTTATAAAGAGGATGGCAAATACAACCAGCAAGGCCAAAAAACCAGGGATTTCCCTGATCGACTGAATGATGCCAATGCCGTCACCGTCCAGGCCGACAACCTCAATCGCAAAATTATTAAACAAAGTGATCCAGGCTTGCAAACCAACAGTTGATCCTATGGTCAGTACCGCCAGAAACAGGTACATGGGGTTTTTCTTGACCTTATCTATTCTAAGGGGAATTGGCTTTTGTGTTGGTGTCATTTACATCTCAATTTAAGAATTCTGCAATGGGCTTCTTTGATGATTTGTTTTGCTTTCGTAAACCAGTTCAATAACGGTTATCTCGGGTGGAGCTAGAAAACGCACCGGAGGTCCCCATGTGCCGGTTCCTCTGCTTACGTAAAGGTAGGAGTTATTATCGAGGTTGATCAGCCCGTTAAAATTTGGATAGAACAGTTTTACAATCAGGCTAAAAGGAAAAATCTGGCCTTTGTGAGTATGCCCTGACAGTTGCAAGTCAAAAAGTCCACCCTCTGCCTCATTTAACTGTGGACGGTGTTTTAAAAGCAAGGTGAAGTATTTTCGGGGAAGTTTCGACAGTAAAACCCTTTCAGAAACGTTTGGTGCCAGGCCGTATCGTTTTCCGGCAGGGTCATCCACTCCGGCTACGTTGATCACTCCGAGTATGTTCAGCCCTTCTCCACGAAGAACCCTGAAACCTGCATCTGTGGTGACTTTCAAGGCATCTTGCAGACCTGCATAAAACTCGTGGTTGCCCATAACAGCATATTTTCCATATTGGGTGGGAATTTCACGAATCATTTCGGCAAGTCCGGACAGGTTATTCATTTGTCCGTCAACAAGATCACCGGTGGATACCAGGACGTCCGGTTTTTCAGCCTTGATCTGCTCTACAATCCTTTTCAATCTGTGCTTTCCTACGATGAGACCAAGATGAACATCCGATATCTGAACTATTTTGAGTCGACCGATCTTCTGTGTAATCGTGTCGGTTCTGATAATAACTCGTTCCGTCCTTATATTGAGGGCTTCGAAAAAACCGAATATCGTTATTCCTACAGAAAGAAAAAGAGGAATAAAAAAGCACTGTGCTTTGGATAAGCTGAAACGTGAAAAATCTGCGTTAAATGCCCTCTGTATTGCTTCAAGTATCAAGCGATAAGCATCAAGGGCCACCGCAAAGGAGAAAAATAAAAATAAAATGCCCATCCATATATACCCGATATATGCGAAAAAGCGGGCAGGTGTTACCAGATCGTTTCTTTCCAGGAAGCGAATAATGATCGGGGCGAAAATCATGAGGACCATGAACAGAATCACAGCCGCGTTTGTCTTCAGCCCCGGG